>NZ_QZFV01000120.1:0-176307 GCF_003600245.1 Amycolatopsis panacis | reverse complement strand
GAACCGGTCGCCGATCTGTTTGAACAACGCCGGAGACGGAAACGGATACCCCAGATGATCGGCGAGGAACGCGACCACCTGCGCTGAGGTCTGCAACCTCGGCACATAGGCGTTGAGATAGATCCGGTCCAGGCACTGGATATCCAGGGCGACATGCCCATCCAGAATATCGGTCACGGTCACGACCCGCTGCGGCATGACAACCACCTCGACACCGAGCATGCCCTGCTCGGGCTTCCCGCCGCACCGGCCAGCACCCTCGCGGCGCAGCCGCGACCCCTGAGGTCAGCCTCGGACCGCTTCCCACACACGCCGGAACCGGCACCTGACCAGCCCAAACCGGCCACCCACCTCGGCGGTCCGAGGATGACCTCACTACTACGGCAGCAGCACTTGCCGGTTGGGTTATGTTTGCTGGTCACGGCGTAGTCGGGTGCGGTGGTGGTACCAGCGTGCGCGGGCTTGGTGGCGTCGGCGCCACCAGATCCAGTGCAGGTGGTGGGTTTCGGGCAGGAGCCGGCGGGTGGCCAGGATGAGGAGTCGTTTGATTTCGGCGACGGTGAACGCGATCAGGCCGGGATCGGCGGGTGGCTGCTGGTCGGGTGTGGTGGGCAGGATCGGTGCTGGCGCGCGGGTTTTGGCTTGGGCGGCGGTGACCGCGCAGACCGCGAGCGCGGCCAGGGCCAGCACGATATGCCGCAGCAGCGCAGTGTAGAGCCGGGCCTGAGAATGGTCGAGCCCGAAGTGGTCCTTGCCGAACTCGAAACCCTCCTCGACCGGCCAGCGCAGGCAGGCCACCCGAACCAGGACCATCAGCGTGACCGGCCGCCCAGGCGGGACGTAGCAGTAGTGGTAGGCCAGCTCACCGGTGCGAAGATGCTTGCGGATCAACAGAAAATGCTGCGGACTGGTCGTGGCCAGCCACGCCCACGCCTAGGCGCGTTCGCCCTTGGAGCCGGTCACCGAGCAGATCTGCCACCGCCGCCGGTGCTTGCGCCGGGCCAGATGCGCGGCAACGGCGGCATCCGCGCGCATCCGCTGATCGGGCGTGACCTCGAGGGTGAAGGCGCACCCGACCCGCATCACGTACCCGATCCCGTTGTCCTCCAAGAACGTGCGGAGTTTCCCGGAACGGCCGTAAACCTCATCACCGGCGATCCACGGCGGGATCGTCGCATCGGCGATCATCTCGGCGAGAATATCGGCCGCCAACTGCGGTTTGGTCGCGAACTCCACATCGTCGGGCACGCCCAGCGCCGCACGGCGTCCAGCATCGGCGAGCTGCTCCTCGGGCATATAGATACGAGCACCGACCAGCGCGTGCCCGCCCGCAGTCGCGTACGAGCAGTAGACCGTGTTCACTCCATTGGCGACCCGCCCGGCGCAGCCCATGTACTGCCGTTTCGCGCCGGCCGTCGTGTCGCCCTGCTTCTCCTGACCGGACTCGTCCAGCGCCCCCACTCGCAATGGCTGGTCCTCCAACGCCTCAACCACGAACCGCCGCACTACACCCTGAGCCTGATCGTGGTCCCAGACCGCGTGATTGAGCAGCCGCTGCATCCGATCCGGCGTGCGGTCACCCGCGTACTCGGCGATGGTCCACGCGTTCTTCCGCGGCAGATCACCCACCAACCCGGTCATGTACTTCCTGGCCTGCGCGAACGGCTCTACCCGCGCGAACCACCGCCGCAGCCTCTCGTGCAGCACACCCAGGTTCGCCACCGCCCGCTCACCCTCTACCATGGCAGCCACAGCCGCCTCACGATTCTCTTGCGTCACAACATGATGATCCTGAGGCGGCTGCCCTCACGATCAACAGGGTCACCCCAACGCCCTGACCAGCCAAGATCAACCAAGTGCGGCTGCCGTACTAGCCCTGGCGCTCGGCATCAACTCGGCCGCTGCGCACACCGTCAACGGGGTTGCCGCCGGACTGCTGACCAGCAGCGGCATCCTGCTGCTCATGGCAGGCGCCACCATCCCCGCTCTCGGCCCACGCAACCGGATGCGCTGCCAGTACCGACAGCTCGAACCGCTCTGGCGCGACCTCACCGCGTTTGCACCCGAAGTCAAGTTCGGCACCCGGTCGCCATACCGCACCGATATCACCGACCGGATCCGCCAGAGACTGACCGAGATCAACGACGTGTTGATCGGCCCGCTTCAGCCCTACCTGGACCCAGCGGTTCACGCCGCCGCACTGGCCTCCGCCGAGCAGAAGGCCGGCCACGGCGCGGCCCCTGACACCGCAGCCACCGCGCAGGCCGTAACCATCGCCACAGCACTGATCAGCACAGAACCGGTCAACCCGAACAGGCCGGTAGTGTTCACCACTCCTGGCACGCAGGACTACCGCGACGAAGCCGCGTGGTACGCCTCCGTCGCCGCCGCCTACAGCCACCTGACCACCACCGCGAAGACCGAGGAGCCCCGCCGCCATGCCGTCGACCCTGCCCGCTGAGACGGCCCCCGCCAGTAACCGGCAGCGCATCGCCCGGTTCGCGACCGAAGCCTTGGCACCCTGGGTATGGGTACTCGGGCTCCCGCTGATCGTCGCCTGGCAGGTCACCGGACACCACGTCGGCCAAGCCCTTCTGTGGGGGCTTGTCGTCGGGGTAACCGGGTCCCTGATCCCCATGGCTGTCATCGTCCGTGGCGCGAGGAAAGGCAAGTGGGACAGCCACCACGTCACCAACCGTGCAGGTCGGCTCGTCCCGTTCGCGGCATGTATCGGCTCCCTTGGCGTCGGATTCGTCGTGCTGCTCGTCGGCGGCGCCCCGCGCGAGATGATCGCGTTGGCCGCTGCGGAACTCGCCAGCCTGGTTGCAGCGTTAGCTGTGACCTTCGGCCTGAAGTTCAAGATCTCGATGCACGCCATGGTCGCAGCAGGCGCGGTCGTGGTCCTGATGAAGACCTACAGCCCATGGTTCGCGCTGCTTTTCCTTGCTGTCGCTTGGGTTTGCTGGTCCCGTGTCGAACTCAAGGACCACACCGTCGCGGAGGTCACGACCGGGACCGTGGCGGGCGTAGTGATCGGCGGCGGCGGATACCTCGTGCTCGCGGCGGCGCTGGCGTAGCGAGGGACGTGCATCACCTCGTGGCAGCAGAAGGATGATGCTCATTCTTCGATTCGTCGAGGTCGACGGCAGCGGCAAGTTGGAAGCTTCACCAGCCGCGCCGATTTCCGTCCTAGTGTTGTCGCCGCAACAGACTGGGTAGCCGCAGTAGTGGGGCGGCAGTCAGCGGGAGTGTCCTTGGCGGCGGCTGGGTCTCGTCACATGTCCAGCAGGGCCAGTCTCGCGCGGCGACCCGCCCACTCGGCCTCGCGCCACGCTGCGGGCATCGCCGCGATGGCTTCCCTCGCGACCCGGGCAGCGTGCTTGTCGTCGCCGAGGGCATGCAGGACGAACGCGCGCTGCCCGTGGAAGAACGAAGGCACATACCAGTACGCGGACGCGGGTAGCTCGTCCGAGCTGTCGGGCAGTTGGGTCACCAACCGGTCGGCCGACGCGAAAGCCTGCCGTGCGTCGGTCTTGAGTCCGTCGCGGGCCAGCACCTCGGCGCTGCGGGGGCTATTCCGGCGCAGGCTCCCGTACGCCGAGAACCACAGCTGACCGCGCGATTCGACGTCCTACGGGCCTTGCGGCCGAGGGCAGGTCAATCACCGACAGCGAGGGCGCTACGTGCGACACTGCGGCTTGGTGTGCGCGTCCGTGCGCGGCGGGAGCGGGCCTGCGTCAGCCAGGAGGAACTTGCCCTGCATTGGCCGCTCGCAATACACGCTCATAGGCACCAGCTACGCTCATCGGGCGACCATGAGTGAGCCGGACCCGCGCAGGCTTGCTCTCGCTGTGCCCTCACCGCTGGTCGAATTGCACGACGACCGTTTGGCACTGCACGGGATCAGGCTTTACTTCAAGCGGGACGACCTGATCCACCCCGAGGTTCCTGGCAACAAGTGGCGCAAGCTCAAGTACAACTTGGCGGCGGCACGGGGCTCGGGGCCACTCTCGGCTGTTGACCTTCGGTGGCGCCTATTCCAACCACATTCGGGCGGTAGCCGCAGCCGGTCATTTCTACGATTTCGAGACCATCGGGGTGGTGCGGGGCGAGGAGCACCGGCCGCTGAACGATTCGTTGGCGTATGCCGCTAGCCGTGGCATGCGGCTGACTTACTTGGATCGCGCAACCTATCGACGCAAGACCGAACCGGAGGTGCCGGCGAAGTTAGCGGACCAGTTCGGTCCCTGTTACGTCGTCCCCGAGGGCGGCAGCAACGGGCCAGGCGTGCGTGGCTGTGCTGAACTGCCGGGCGAGATCGAGCCGGAGTTCGACGTCATCTGCTGTGCGTGTGGCACCGGCACCACCTTGGCCGGCATCGCGGCTGGGCTGACCGGCAGCAGGCGCGCGTTGGGCTTCGCTGTGCTCAAGGGTGGGCGGTTCCTCGATGATGAGGTGCAGCGGCTTCAGCGCGAAGCTTTGGGCCGTGAGATCGACAATTGGGCCATCGACTACGGCTGCCATTTCGGCGGGTACGCCAAGCGGACACCGGAGCTGGACGCGTTCATTGCCGGGTTCAAGTCACAACAGGGCATCACGCTCGACTGGGTGCACGAGGCCAAGATGATGTATGGCCTATTCGATCGCATATTCTCGGGACCGTTCCGAATGCAGATTTGTGCCGCGAATGGACTATGCTTTAAAGTGATACGCGCGCTGCGCCTTTTTGCCGGTGTTCTCGCGTATCCAGTCTAGCTCCCAGATGTCACTGTCGACATTGAACTCGCGGTCGAATCCAATCCACTTGCCACGCATGGTCTTGCCCATCGGATCGAGGACAAGCTGAAGTGCGCCGTGATACACGGAACCCCGGTAGTAACCGCCCGGCGATGTCCGTTCCGACCATGTGCCGGTGACAACTGATCCATTGGTCAGCAAGTCAAGCCGTAACCGCGAGCCGTTGTTGACGGGCAGGCTCTCGCCGGATAGCCGATCATCGACATGTCGCAGCAGAACGTAATGCTCACTCTCAAATGTCTTGGCTCTGCCCGTGCTGGTGTAGCGGTACCGGCTGTGCCAGATACCGGACAGGTCGCCGTCGACAGTCGCCGTTGACGGCAGTTCTTTTGCTTCAGCGCTGTCGGCGAGGGCCGGGCTGGCCGAGGCGAGCGACAGCGCCGCGCTGATCTTGAGTAGCAGCGACCGGCGACTGGTGCCGCCGCCCCGAGCCCACGCTGTCGCCATCTGCGCCAGCTCGTGTACGTCGACGTGGTCGAGCCGGGCTACGAAGTCACGCATCACGTTGTCATCCGCCGCTCCCCCGAGCGCTGCCAGTTGCTGGTGATGGCGGTGAGCAGTGTCGGAGGGACGGAAGTCGGCGCCGTCGCTGACAAGATCCGCTACGCGACACTCGTACAGTTCGGCCAGCTTCCCCAGGACCTCCAGGGACGGTGCGTGGCCGGTGTCGGCGGGCCACAGCTCCCAGTAGGAGAAGTTCTTGAATGTCTTGGGATCTGCAGGCCAGCGGGCGTTCCACTGCTCGGCCGCCTCCCTCTGACTCCACCCCCGAGCCAGTCGCAAAGCTGTGCGCATGTTGATGCGGTAGCGCTCGGTAAAGACGAATGCGATCTCAACCCAGGTCTTGGCCTCGGCCCGCAGTTCGGCCGATAATTGCCGTTGTTCCTGGCGAACGCTCCGGATCGCGGTGGCCATGACATTCCCTCCCTGTCACCGGTGAATCGCACGGACGATACCCACCCACCAGTATTTCAGAATTCCTCCCTGTTGAACAGGGATGAATTGTTCCTCAAGATCACGGTCGGGCAGGGTGGTTTGCGGCGTTGACCTGCGGTTTTGTAGTCGATGGGCACCCGACGCTGGGTCGATCTGGTCGTCCTGCCACCACCGGTAGGTCACCCTGCTTCGCACTCTGAAGCTTTGCCGTCGTCCCCGGACCCCGGGTGCTGCCCCTTGCAACCGAATCGCCTACGCAGGAAGCGAGCATTCAATGATGCGGTGGCTGATCCAGTGGTACTCGACGGACACCGTCTGCCCGCAACGGCACGAGCGCGGCGACATTGACCCATCCGTGCAAGCCGTAGCTGAGTGGCACCCGGTCTGCTCGTGCGAGGTTCTGTCGTGACTCTGCGGATCTGCATCGACCCGGCGGCGTTCCGCACGGTGATTGATGGGGTGGGGCGCCCGCATGGGGTAGCTGCGGTGGTCGAGTACGCGTCGATAGAGGAGCGTTCAGCGAGAGGTGTGCCGACGCAGTGCCCGTATTGCGACGTGCGGCAGCGGCGGCAGCTCGGTTACGAGGTTCGGCCGAGCCATCCAGGGCTGCATCCGCGCACTCGACAAGGGAGGTCCTGATGTTCCGCGCGCCCTTCATTGTGCTCGTCTCGGCGATGGTGCTTGCCGCTTGTTCGAGCACCGTCACTCCCAGTATTCCGGTTCCGACGGGCAGTTCCGTGCTGTCCAGGTCGGTGCCGCCGTATGGCGGCGCGCCGAAGGTCGTGCATCCGTTGCCGGATTCGGTGTTGTCGGGCAGTCCGTGTGACGCGCTGAGCCCGAAACAGATCCTTGACGACGTTGGGCCCGGGGTCCCCGGAAAAGTCGACGACGGTGCTCTCGGCCCGGTATGCCGCTGGTACGACGGCGACGGCGGGCCAATGCTGATGGCATATTTCACGACTCTGCAACACGAAGGCCTGAGCGTCATCTACAAGCAGGTCAAGTCCCAGATGAGACGGTTCGACGTGCTTCCGCCCATCCAGGGTTTCCCTGCGGTGGCCTACGACACCCGGCCAGGACCGAAAACCCGGGACTGCCATCTCGCGGTCGGGCTCGCCGACACCCTCGATGTCCAGATCGGGCTCAGCCTCGGCGACCACGACGCCGGCAAAACCGACGCCTGCGGCCTGGCAGCCATCGCCGCCGACCAGGTGGTCACCACGCTCACCGCGAAAGCGGGGCACTGAGATGGAACCACCCAGTACTTCCCATCCACGACAACGACTAATTGAAGGGTAGAGCACGTGGGAACCACGGCCAGAGGTGCGTTCCGGAACCGGTTGCTGGGTATCGCCTTACGCACCGCCCGGAGGGACGCGCATTTCGGGATCCGGGAACTGGCGCGGCGGGTCGGAGTGAACCCCGCGTTGGTATCGAACTGGGAACTCGGGCAACGCACACCGAAACGTGACGACGTGGCCGGGATCCTCGGCGCGCTGGGTGTCACGGGTGAGGAGAAGCGGCGGATCCTGCACCTGGCCCGCCTCACCGGTCCGGGGTTGATCCTGCCCGGCAATCTCAGCAACCGTGACCATCTCGCCGCGCTGAGGGACTGCGAAATACTCGCGACCAAGATCCACGTGTGGCATCCCTTGCAGATCCCGGACCTGCTGCAGATCCCGGACTACACCCTGGCCGCGCTCGCGGCGCAAGGCATCGACACTGAGGGCGGCCGGGAGCTGGTGGCGCTGCGCACGGAAAGCGGCAACATCATCCACGGCCCGGGCGCTACCCCGGTCACCGCGTTCATCGGTGCCGCAGCCCTCACCAATGTTGTCGGCACACCGGAGATCATGCGCCGACAGCTGGACATGCTGATCGTCCCCGCTGCCGGGACGATCGTGCGTGTCGTGCCCGACGACATCGGTGAGCACCCCGGCCGGTCCGGCCCCTTCACCCTCTACACCACCCCGCCGCGGCCGTCGCCTACGTCTCCCACCGCAACGCCGGAACCTTCCTGCCCGACGACCACGGCGAGCACCGCGACATCATCGACCGGCTCGACAACATCGCCATGACACCCACCGAATCCGCCATGACCATCGGCGACGCCACCGTCACATACACCCACTAGCACACCGCTCAACCGAACCAGCGCGGCCACGCAGCACCACCAAAGCTGTGAAGGGACCCTTCACAGCCGCAGAGTCCGTGAAGGGTCCCTTCACAGACCCGCCACCGCGATTCACCGCAGCGCGGCTTCGGCGATGGCCAGCGCCTGTGTCGCCGAGAGCCCGAGGCGCCGGGTGATCGCCGCGTACTCCTGGGCCGCGGTACGGGCTCGGGCAAGGGTCTCATCGCCGGTGGAGCCGACGAAAGTGCCTGCGCGGCCACGGGTTTCCAGGAGGCCCGCCTCCTCCAGCTCACGGTAGGCGCGGGCCACCGTATTCGGAGCGATGCCCAGCTCAGCAGCCAGCGCACGTACGGTCGGCAGCTTCGTGCCGACGGCCAGCGTGCCGTCGTTGATCTGCGTGGCCAACGCGGAACGCACCTGCTCGAACGGCGGGACCGGCGACGCGCTGTCGTAACTGATGCTCATCGCCCGACGGCCGCCTGCATCAGCTCGGTCAGATCCTCCGAACCGGCGGGCAGCGCGTCGACCGGCCACCAGCGCAGGTCGTCGGATTCCTCGCTGCGCACGGGTTCCGCGCCGGGCGGGGCATGCAGGACGTATCGCACGTCGAAATGCCGCGTCGGCACGCCCAGCGAGCAGGTGATCGGGTGGACGTCGAGGTGCACCGGCGTCTCGCCGATGGTCAGCCCGGCAATGCCCGACTCCTCGGTCGCCTCCCGCAGCGCGGCTTCGGCCAGGGAAGTGTCGGCCGGTTCGCAGTGCCCGCCCAGCTGCAGCCACCGGCCTACCCGCGGATGGAGCGTGAGCAGCACCTGCTTGCCGGTCGAGTCGAGGACCACGGCGGACGCGGTGAGGTGCCCGGCCTCGCATGCGCGTTGACAGGTGTCCGTACGCGACGCGAGAAAGCCGAGAAACGCCTGTCGCAACGATTCTTGCGAAGCTGGAGCGGGATTCCACGCTGACAGCGCGGAAATGGCGGAGTCATGCAGTGTCACAGCTCGATCAGTCCTTCCCCGGTGGTCAACGGTCCGCGTGCGGGCGGCGGGTCGCCTGCCGGATATCCGATCGCGACCGAACCCAGCGGTTCCCACTGCTCGTCCAGGCCGAGCGTGGACCGCACGAGGTCGGCGGCGAAGATCGTCGACCCGATCCAGCACGAGCCGAGGTCTTCGGCGGCGAGCGCGACGAGCAGGCCCTGCACCGCGGCGCCCGCGGCGACGGTGAACATCGTGTGCTCGTGCCCGTTCCGCCGCTCGTCGCGGTAGGTGTGCGCGCCTTCCGGCACCAGGAACGGGATCACCAGTTCCGGCGCGCGGTAGAGAATATCCCCGCGGGACAACCGTTTCGCGATCTGTTCGGGAGTGAACCCGTCGCCGGCGAGGTCCGCCTGCCACGCCTCGCGCATCGCGTCGAGCAGCTTCCGCCGCAGCCCGTGGTCGCGCAGCCAGAGGAACCGCACCGGATGCGTGTGGTGCGGCGCGGGCGCGGTCAACGCAGAGGCGACCGCTCGCCGCAGCGCCGCCGGATCCACCGGTTCCTCGCTGAACTGCCGCACCGAACGCCGGTTCGGCACGGCCTCGCGGCGGCCCTGCGCGATCGATTCGTTGGTGCCGAGCCGGAACAGATCCACTTCGCCGGAACGGATCAGGTCCCGCGCGCACGAGCCGTCGTCGACGATGTCCAGCCCACGCACCACGGCCACCGGCACCCCGCCGAGCTTGCCCTTCACCAGGTCCGCCGCCGCGGCCAGCTCGTCGGCCACCGCGACCTGGGTGACCGCGAGTTCGTTGCCCTGCACGTCGATCTGCCCGGCGTACCCGTGCAGCACGCGCAGCCCGGATGCGCCGATCGCGGTGTCGGTCTGCCCTACCCGCCAAGCCCGGCCCATGGTGTCGGTGACCACCACGGCGACCTCGACGCCCAGCCGTTCGCGCAATCCGTTGCGCAGCGCGAGCGCCGAGGCATCCGGATCGGCGGGCAGCAGCGCCACCTCGTCGTGGCGCACGTTCGACGCGTCGATCCCGGCCGCGGCCTGCACGATGCCCAGCCGGTTCTCGGTGATCAGCGTGCGCGAGATCCGGGCCACCACCCGTACCGACTCCTGCTCGATCAGTTCGCGCCGGGCCGCGTCGCGGGCCTCGGGATCGCTGGGCACGCGGACGAGCCTGCCCTCGACCTTGGAGAAGGCCTTGCTGGTCACCACGACCACGTCCCCGGAACGCAGCCACGGCGCGGCGGTCACGATCGCGCCGGTCAGATCGTCGCCCGGGCGGAACTCCGGCAACCCGGTGACCGGGAGCAGCTCGATCTTCGCGGAGGCGTGGTCAGTCAATGGAAACTCCCGCCAGGTCGAGGGCTGCGCGGACCATCGCCGCAGTTGCGTCCACATCGGACATAAGCAGGGGCACGGCGCGCACCGCCGCGCCCGGCACCGTGACGCCCGCGTCCTCCGGCGCGACGAGCCAGCCGTCCAGCACACCGCCTTCGGACCGCGCGCCGTAATGGCGTCCGACGGCTTCCGCGGAGGTCTCCACACCGATCGCGGTGAGGCAGGCGTCCGCCATCCCGCGCAGGGCCTTGCCACCGATGATCGGCGAGAACCCGACCACCTTCGCGGACGATTTCCGCAGCGCGTCCCGGATCCCGGGCACGCCGAGCGTGGTGCCCACCGAGACCACCGGATTGGACGGCGCGAACAGCACCACGTCGGCGTCGGCCACTGCTTCGAGCACCCCGGGGCCGGGCTTGGCCTCGTCGTTGCCGACCGAGACGATCGAATGCGCGGGCAGTTCCGCCTGATAGCGCACCCACCACTCCTGGAAGTGGATGGCCTTCTGTTGCTCCGGTTGGTCCGGATCGTCGATCACCACGTGTGTTTCGACCCGGTCGTCGGACATCGGCAGCAGCCGCACGCCGGGCTGCCAGCGGTCGCACAGCGCCTCGGTGACCGCGGAGAGCGGGTAACCCGCGCGCAGCATCCGCGACCGGATCAGATGCGTGGCGAGATCCTTGTCGCCGAGCCCGAACCAGGTCGGCTCGGCCCCGTACGCGGCCAGCTCCTCCTTGACCACCCAGGTCTCGCCGGCATGCCCCCAGCCGCGCGCGGGATCGATGCCGCCGCCGAGGGTGTACATGCAGGTGTCCAGGTCGGGGCAGATGCGCAGGCCGTGCATCCACACGTCGTCCCCGGTGTTGACCAGCGCGGTGATCTCGTGCGGGGAGTCCCCGGCGCCGATCGCGGGCAGCCCGAGTGCGGTCTTGACGCCGAGCAGGAACCGGGCGCCGCCCACTCCGCCGGCCAGTACGACGGTCTTCACGACTGCGGATCCTTGCACGTATCCGGTCCAGGGACCCAGTACCGGTATCTGTGGTGCTCCGAACAGCCGAGCGCGGAGTACAGCGCGAGCGCTCCGGCATTGCCGAGCGCTACCTGAAGCACCCACTGCGTTGCGCCCTGCGCTCGGCCCCACGCGGCGAGCGCGTGCAGCACCGTGGCGGCCAGACCGCGCCGCCGGAAGTCCGGTCGCACGGCGAGCCGCGCGACGTGCAGCCAGCCGTCCACGACCGCCCCGCGGACGGCACCCGCGGTGACGCCACCTGAGGTGACCACTCCGTAGCCCACCTTTCCGGTGGTCAGCACGTGACGTTCGGCTGCGCTCGGGTACCGCGAACCAGCGGTCAGCTCCCACCACTGCGGCGTGGGCTCGTCGAGAACCTCGGCGGCCGGAGCCGGACCCGAAGGCAGCGGGCCGGTTTGCACGGTCACCCGGTGCCCGGCCGCGTGCCCGACCTGCTCGACCCAGCCCTGGGCGGCCACTGCCCGCTCCAGCGCGCTGTCCTCCACGACCTGAACGGCGGGCCTGATGGACCGGGCGTGGGCGAACTCACACACCGCTCCGAGCGCCTCCGGGACGGGCATTCCGGGGTCGCCGACGGCGAGTGCGCTGTTCGCGCGGCCGGTGAAGCCGTCCGCCCAGCGCAGCCGCCACTGCCCGAGCGGCTCCTCGGCCAGCGGGGGCCATGCCCTCGAACAGACGATTTCGAGCTTTTCGCCGGCATCCACGGTTAGATTGTGACTGAAGAGGGTGCGCCCATTCCGCAGGAGAACCGATGAGTTACGCGCGCAAGGACGACCGGCACAACGACGATCTGGTCGACGAGATCGCCGACGGCTTCAACCGGACGCTGAAGGAGAAACGCGAGGACGGCAAGCCCGCCGCGCCCGGGTTCACCATCACCGGCGATGCCCGCGACGCCCCGAAACCCCGGCGCCGGGAGCGCTGAGCGGCCCGGATTCCCGGCTGGTCCGGCGGCCGGAATAAGGGTCGCCTAACCGGCACCGGGGGTGCGGGAAGCGCGTAATGTCCGCAGCAGAGAAGGCCCAGCAGCAGAAAAGCAGGAGACCGCAGTGACCTACGTGATCGCCGAGCCCTGCGTCGACGTGCTCGACAAGGCGTGTATCGACGAGTGCCCCGTGGACTGCATCTACGAGGGCGAGCGGATGTTGTACATCCACCCGGACGAGTGTGTGGACTGCGGTGCCTGCGAGCCGGTCTGTCCGGTCGAGGCCATCTACTACGAGGACGACGTGCCGGACAACTGGTCCGACTACACCAAGGCGAACGTCGACTTCTTCGACGAGCTGGGCTCCCCGGGTGGCGCGTCCAAGGTCGGCAAGACCGCGCACGACCCGTCGTTCATCAAGGCCTTGCCCCCGCAGGGCGAATGACCCGGCTGCCGGACTTTCCCTGGGACTCGCTGGCCGGGGTCAAGGCCCGCGCGCAGCAGCACCCGGGCGGCCTCGTGGACCTGTCCATCGGCACGCCGGTGGACCCGGTCCCCGACAGCATCCGCGCAGCGCTCGCGAGCGTTTCGGACCTGCCGGGTTACCCGGCCACGCACGGCACGCCCGAGCTGCGCACGACCGCGGTCGAGGCGCTCGGGCGCCGCTACGGCGTCACCGGCGTGGAGCCCGACGCGGTGCTGCCGACCATCGGGTCCAAGGAGGCGGTGGCCTGGCTGCCGCGGCTGCTCGGTCTCGGGCCGGGCGACACCGTGGTGATCCCGGAGCTGGCCTATCCGACCTACGAGGTGGGCGCGCTGCTCGCCGGGGCCGAGATGCTGCGCGCGGACGGGCTGACCCAGCTCGGCCCGCGCCGTCCGGCGCTGTTCTGGCTCAACTCCCCGTCGAACCCGACCGGTCGGGTCCTCGGCGTCGAGCACCTGCGCAAGGTGGTCGAATGGGCGCGCGAGCGCGGCACGATCGTGGTGTCCGACGAGTGCTACCTCTCGCTCGGCTGGGAGGCCGAGCCGGTGTCCGTGCTGCACCCGTCCGTCCACGGTGGACAGACCGACGGCCTGCTCGCGGTGCACTCGCTGTCCAAATCGGCGAACCTGGCCGGGTATCGCGCCGGGTTCGTGACCGGTGATCCGAAGCTGGTCAAACGGCTGCTGGACATGCGCAAGCACGCCGGCATGATCGTGCCCCGGCCGGTGCAGCAGGCGATGGTCACCGCGCTGACCGACGACGAGGCCCTCGCGCTCCAGCGCGAGCGTTACCGGCGGCGTCGGCTGGTTCTGCGGAAGGCGTTGCAGGACAGCGGTTTCGAGATCTCGCACTCGGAAGCCGGGCTGTACCTGTGGGCCAGCCGCGGCGAGCCCTCGCTGAGCACCGTCGACTGGCTGGCCGACCGCGGCATCCTGGTCGCCCCCGGCACCTTCTACGGCCCGTCGGGCGGCTCGCACGTCCGGGTCGGCCTGACCGCCACCGACGAGCGGATCGACGCGGCCGCGGAGCGGCTGAGCGCTTCTTGACGGGGCCGTGAAGGGTCCCTTCACGGCGTCTGAGGCTGTGAAGGGTCCCTTCACAGACCGAGCCTTCGTGGTGTCGCCGGTTATCGCGTCAGGGTTTGGTGCTTGCGCCGACGGCGTCGGCAGCCTTCTGGATCCGCTCCCACAGCTGCGGCCAGGCGGCTCGTGCCTCGGCCCGTTTGGCCAGCTCGTGCTCGGCGATGCGGCCGGCGACGAAGCCCACCTCGGCGTCCGCCTTCCCGAGGGCGGCGCGCACCTTTTCCGCGGCCACCACGGCGTCCTGGTGATCACCGAGCACGGTCTGGAATTTGCGCGTGGCCTTGATCAGTTCGGTGAATTTCGCGGCGTCCTTCTTTTTCGCCGTCGATCGGGCCAGTTCGGCGGTGTAGCGGAGCTTCTTGCCGCGGATGCGCAACGCGTGCAGATCGTCGTCCGGGGGATCGGCGGGCAGGGCGCGGACGGCCTTGGCGAGCTTCCGATACGGCTTGCGGAGGTCGGCGACCGGTCCGGTCCCGGCAGCCGGGACCGCGGTGTTCTCGTGCTCCGGGACGTGCGTGAGCTGAGCGATTTCGTGCAGCAGCGTCGTGTAGCGCGCGTCGGACAGCGCGCGGGTGAGCCGGCGGCGAGCGATCCCGCGCTCGGCGGCGAACACTGACACCAGCCTTCGTCCGGCCGATTGGTCGCGGACCTCGAACGTGCGCACCACTTCGCGGAGGTGACCGATCAGCACGTCGTAATCGCGTACTTCGCCGAGCGATTGGCCCAGCCAGCCCAGCTCGCGGTGGACCTGCTCACCGTCGGGACCCAGCAACGGCCCGGACGACTTGAGCACACTGCGCATCCGCCGCACGGCGACCCGCATCTGGTGCAGATCCTCGGGATCGGTGCCGGTCCGGGTGCCCGCCTCCCGTGCGACCAGCTTCCGCAGCTCATGATCCAGCTTGACGCGGACGTGCGTCGCCGCAGGCGCACCAGGCGCGGCCTTCTTCGGCACGACGGCGAGCCCGAGCGCGGCCGGATCGGTCGGCTGCACTCGACCGTTTCTCCGGGATGAGGTGGTCACCACATGAATACTAGGTGAACGAACGCGGGCCGCCGAGCCCTTCCTCACCGCTGCCCCGAACGTTGTGAAGGGTCCCTTCACGGACTCAGAGTCCGTGAAGGGACCCTTCACAGCACGTCGGTCAGGTCGTTCAGTTGGCGTGCAGAGCGGCGTTCAGCTCAATGCCCACCCCGGCCCGCGGGACGACCTCGACGGCGCCGGTCGCGGAGTTGCGGCGGAACACCGCACCCGAGATACCCGAGATCTCACGGGCCTTCACCGTCTTGCCGTCGACCTCCACCTTCGTCCCGGAGGTCACGTACAGACCGGCTTCGACCACGGAGTCGTCACCGAGGGAGATGCCGATGCCGCCGTTCGCGCCGATCAGGCAGCGCTCGCCGACGGAGATCACCTCGGTGCCGCCGCCGGAGAGCGTGCCCATGATCGAAGCGCCGCCGCCGACGTCGCTGCCGTCACCGACCGTCACGCCCGCCGAGATGCGGCCTTCGACCATCGAAGCGCCAAGGGTGCCGGCGTTGTAGTTCACGAAGCCTTCGTGCATCACCGTCGTGCCGGCGGCCAGGTGGGCGCCCAGACGCGCACGGTCTGCGTCGGCGATGCGTACGCCGCTGGGCGTCACGTAGTCGACCATGCGCGGGAACTTGTCGATGCTGTACACGGTCACCGCGCCGCGGGAACGCAGCCGCAGGCGGGTCTGTTCGAAGCCTTCGACCGGGCACGGGCCGTGATTGGTCCACACGACGTTGGCCAGCAGGCCGAAGACGCCGTCGAGACTCTGCCCGTGCGGCCGGACGAGCCGGTGCGAGAGCAGGTGCAGCCGCAGGTACACGTCGTGCGCGTCGGCGGGTGCCGTGGCCAGGTTGCCGATCGTGACGCGTACCGCGACGACCTCGACGCCACGGTCGGTGTCCGGTCCCAGCAGCGCGGCAGCAGCGTCGCCGAGCAGCTCCGCTGTCTGTTCCGCGGTCAGCCGTTCGGTGCCGGAAGCGCCCGCGTCGGTCAACTTCGGCTGTGGGTACCAGGTGTCCAGCACCGTGCCGTCGGACGTCACGGTGGCCAGCCCGACGCCGACGGCGCCGGTCTTTTCGGGGTCAGGGATCTGCTCGCTCACGCCGGTCACGGTAGCCGAGCCGCGCCGCCTCAGCCCGTGGCGGCCTGCTGGTTCACCTGCTTTTTCACCGCGGCGATGGTGGTCGCGATGTCCGTGAGCGCCTTCGTGCACGCGCCGCCCGGCGAGGGCACGGTGGTGCATCCGGCCCCGCGAAACGCGCTGACCGCCTGGTCGAGCGCGGTGGCCTCGCCGTCGAGCGGGCGGTCGACGGTCTTGCCCGCCTGTGCGCGCGCATGGACCGAGCCCGCGGTGCCGCCGACCTCCGTGACGTACTTCTCACAGCCGCTCGGCCGCTGCGTCTGCGGGCTGGAGTAGCAGGCGTCGGCGGAAAGCGCGTCGAGCTTGATCGGCAGGGCGTCCGGGCCGGGCGTGCCGGGGTTCGGGCCGGGGGTGGGGCCCGCCTCCTGGCTGCAGCCGGTCAGGACGAGGGACAGGACGCCCAGAGCGATCAGAGAGCTTCGCGTGCGCACATCCCTCACGGTAGCCCCCGTCCGGCCTGGGTACGGTGCCGGTATGACCTTGCTCGACCTGCGCGCCGACCCCGCCGACCTCACTGCCGCTCTCGTCGACGTGTTCAGCGTCTCCGGCCAGGAAACGAAGCTGGCGGACGCGGTGCAGGCCGCGCTCACCGAGCAGGCGCCGCACCTCGAAGTGATCCGCAACGGCGACGCGGTGCTCGCCCGGACGAACCTGGGCCGCGCGTCCCGCGTGGTGCTGGCAGGCCACCTCGACACCGTGCCGGAAAACGGGAACCTGCCTTCCCGGCGTACCGGCACCGGCGACGAAGAGGTGCTGCACGGACTCGGCACGGTGGACATGAAGGGCGGCGACGCGGTGTTCCTGCACCTGGCCGCCACTCTGCCGGAGCCGAAGCACGACATCACGTTCGTCTTCTACGACAACGAGGAAGTCGAGGCCACGCGCAACGGCCTCGGCCGGATCGAACGCGAGCTGCCCGACTGGCTGGCCGGTGACCTGGCGATCGTCGGCGAACCGTCGAACGGCGTGATCGAGGCGGGCTGTCAGGGCACGCTCCGGGTCGAGGTGCGCACCAGCGGCGCCCGGGCGCACACCGCGCGCGCGTGGATGGGCCGGAACGCGATCCACGCACTGGCCGAACCGCTGCGCCGCCTGGCCGAGTACTCCCCGCGGGTCGTCGACATCGACGGCCTCACCTACCGCGAAGGCCTGCAGGCCACCGGGATCTCCGGTGGCGTAGCCGGCAACGTGGTGCCGGACGCGGCCGTGCTGACGGTGAATCACCGGTTCGCCCCGGACCGCGGCACGGATCAGGCCGAAGCACACGTGCGCGAGGTTTTCGACGGGTTCGATGTGTCCCTTGTGGACCTTTCGCCCGCCGCGCTGCCCGGGTTGTCCGCACCGGCCGCCGCCGAGCTGGTCGCTGCGGCGGGCGGCCGGGTGGCGGCGAAGCTGGGGTGGACGGACGTGGCCCGCTTCGCCGCGCTGGGCATGCCCGCGGTCAACCTCGGCCCCGGCGACCCGACGCTCGCGCATACTCAGCAGGAAAACGTGCGTATGGCGGAGATCCGGCAGGTCGCGGCGACACTGCGCACGTTCCTGGCGTGACCGGGGGGCAGGGAAGGCTGGAGACCTCTTGCAGGGAAAGGAAAAGCCGCCTTCGGACCCGCCCGCCTCGTACCGATTCCGTGACGCCTCCGGCGCGAGCGTCGTGACAGTTGTAGCTTTTTCTGGAGTTGCCGTACGTGTACGGTATTGTGAAAAGAGAAACAGTCGTGTGAGGTTCCGGAGAATCGCCCGGATGGCATCGATGGACCCGCGAGACGACGTGAAGCATAGTGGTCCAGACCACTATCGGAGGGTCAATCGGCCCGATCGGCTCACGGCATCTCTCCAGGCTCTCCTTCAGGCCGACGACTTCCCCGGCGTTCCTCCGCGCCGGACCGCGGCAGACGCCCGAGCATCCAGGCACGCGTGTGCAGGGAAGCCGGATCGGTCAGCCGCACGGGCGAGCCGGAACCCCGATGTCGCGACGGCGACGCTCCGGCAGCCCGGAAGTTCACATCCGGGTCATCGAGCCGTCACGCTGTGGTGCCGACGCGGGCGGCCGGGTGGTCACCCCGGCCCGTAGGCTTGGCTGGTGAGTGAACAGTCTGAGTTCCCCGACGGCCAGTACCCCGAGCGTCCGGTGGAGCGGCACCGGGGCCCGGTGGTGCTCCGGCGCGACCGTCGTGACCAGGGCAGTACCACCGACCAGCGGTTGCTCGATTCGCGCGGGCCGAGCGACTGGGTGCACACCGACCCGTGGCGGGTGCTGCGCATCCAGGCCGAGTTCGTGGAGGGCTTCGGCGCGCTGGCCGAGGTGCCGCGCGCGGTGACCGTGTTCGGCTCCGCGCGGACCAAACGGGACAACCCGGAGTACGAGCTGGGCCGCAAGATCGGCGGGGCGCTCGCCGCGGCCGGGTTCGCGGTGATGACCGGCGGCGGGCCGGGTGCGATGGAGGCGGTGAACCGCGGCGCGGCCGAGGCGGGCGGCTTCTCCGTCGGGCTCGGCATCGAGCTGCCCTTCGAGCAGGGCTTGAATCCGTGGGTCGACCTCGGCGTGAACTTCCGGTACTTCTTCGCCCGCAAGACCATGTTCATCAAGTACTCGCAGGCCTTCATCTGCCTGCCCGGCGGGTTCGGCACGCTGGACGAGCTGTTCGAGGCGCTCACCCTGGTGCAGACGAAGAAGGTCACCAAGTTCCCGGTGGTGCTGTTCGGCACCGAGTACTGGGGCGGACTCTACGACTGGATCGCCAACTCCGTGCTCGAGGGCGGCAAGATCGGCGAGAAGGACCTGCAGCTGCTGCACCTCACCGACGACATCGACGACGCGGTCCGCGTGGTCCAGGACTCCTACCAGGCCTGGGAGGACTCGCACTGATGCGGATCTGCGTGTTCTGCGGTTCGTCCACCGGGCTGTCCCCGGAGTACGCCGAAGCCGCGGCCGGGGTGGGCAAACTGCTGGCACAGCGCGGTATCGGGCTGGTCTACGGCGGCGCGAGCGTGGGCATCATGGGCGTGGTGGCCGACGCCGCGCTCGCCGCGGGCGGCGAAGTGCACGGCGTGATCCCGGAAGTGCTGTCCAGTGTGGAAATCGCACACGGCGGGCTCACCGAGCTGTACGTCGTGCCCGATATGCATCAGCGCAAGGCGAAGATGGCCGAGCTGTCCGACGCTTTCCTCGCGCTGCCGGGCGGGGTGGGCACGCTGGAGGAGCTGTTCGAGGTGTGGACCTGGGCGCAGCTCGGGTTGCACCGCAAGCCGATCGGGCTGCTGGACGTCGGCGGGTACTACGGGCAGCTGGTCGCGTTCGCCGATCACATGGTCGAGGAAGGCTTCCTGCGTACGGAAACCCGCGGCCTGCTGACGGTGGGTGCGGACGCGGTGAAGCTGCTGGACCAGCTCGTCGCGCAGTGATCAGCGCCGCACCTTGAACTTCAGGTGCAGCACGCCTTCGCCCTGGATGACCACGTGCGGGTCGGCCAGCAGGTGCTGCCCCTGGATGCCGCCGAAGTAGCGTTTGCCCGACCCGAACACCACGGGCACCACGTCCATCGCCACTTCGTCGACGAACCCGGCCGCGAGAGCCTGGCCGCCCACCTCGCCCGCGTTCACCGCGACGGTGCGTTTCCCGGCGAGTTCTTTGGCCATGGCGAGCGCGGCGGGCACCCCGTCGACGAAGTGGTACGACGCCTCCGGGTGCCAGCCCGCCGGCTTGGGCCGGTGCGACACCACCACGACGTGGTCTCCGGCGGGCGGCTGTCCCTCCCAGCCGTTCACCAGGTCGAACAGGGTGCGGCCCATCACGATCGTGCCGATCGACTCCCACATCTCCCGGACGTAGCCGGCCGACGCGCTCGACACCCGGAAACCGCTCCCGGTGCCGGAATGGTCGTACCGCTGATCGTCCGGCGGCGGGATGATCGGGGTGTCCCCGGCGAAATACCACTCGTGGAGCGGCCCGACGGCGTCGTTCTCATCGGCGATGAAGCCGTCCACCGACACCACACTGTGCAGGATGACCGCGCCCACGGATACTCCTCGGGTTAGGCGGACTTCTCGTCCGGCCGCTTGTGATAGGTGTCCACGTACTCCTGGCCCGACAGCTCGAGAATCGCGTACATGATCTCGTCGGTCACCGAACGGCGGATCGCCGACGAGGCGTCCTGTCCTTCGTAGCGCGAAAAGTCGAGCGGGGCGCCGAACTGCACGCGGATCTTCGCCAGGCGCGGGATCCGGGCGCCGTTGGGCTGGATGCCCTCGGTGCCGAAGAGCGCGACCGGGACCACTTTCGCACCGGTGGACAGGGCGAGCGCCGCGACGCCCGTGTGGCCGCGGTGCAGCCTGCCGTCCAGTGAACGGGTGCCCTCCGGGTAGATCGCGAAGACGCCGCCGTCGTCCAGCACCTTGCGGCCGGCCTCCAGCGCGGCCAGCCCGGCCTGCGCGTTGCCACGCTCCACCGGCACGTACCCGAGCGCGTCGAGCGACTTCGCGATGAACCGGCCCTTCAGGCCCTTGCCGGTGAAGTACTCCGCCTTGCCGAGGAACCGCACCTTCCGCGGGGTGGTGAACGTGATCACGCCGGTGTCCAGCGCCGCCCGGTGATTGGCCGCGATCAGGACCGGGCCGTGCTCGGGCACGTTCTCCACGCCCTCGACGCGTGGCCGGTACAGCAGCCGGACCAGCGGGCCGAGCACGAAGCGGACGAGCAGGGACAGCAAGGGGTCTCCTTCCGGTGGACCGGGCACTGCGTCCAGCATGGCACGATCGCCGCCATGAACTGGTTCGACCGCCGTACATGGCAGGAACCCGGATGGAGCGTCGCCGACATCGTCGCGGCCAAGCGTGGCCGCACGGTTTCGGTGGTGCTGCCGGCGTTGAACGAGGAGCGGACCGTTGCCGAGGTGGTCGGTTCGGTGCGCCCGTTGCTCGGCACCGCCGTCGACGAGATCGTGGTGGCCGACTCGGGCTCGACCGACGCCACCGTCGAAGTGGCCGCCGCCGCGGGCGCGCGTGTGGTGCGGCGCGAGGACGTCCTGCCCGAACTGCCGCCACGGCCCGGCAAGGGCGAGGTGCTGTGGCGCTCCCTGGCCGCGACCACCGGGGACGTGCTGGTGTTCCTGGACTCCGACCTCGTCGACCCGGACCCGTCCTTCGTGCCCTCGCTGCTCGGGCCGGTGCTCACCGAACCGGGCGTGCACCTGGTGAAGGGCTTCTACCGCCGTCCGCTGCGGCTGGAGAGCACCGGCGGCGGCCGGGTGACCGAGCTGCTGGCCCGCCCGGTGCTGTCGGCGCTGCGCCCGGCGCTGGCCGAGCTGGTGCAACCACTGGGCGGGGAGTACGCCGGTACCAGGGAGTTCTTCGAGTCGGTGCCGTTCGCCGGCGGTTACGGCGTGGAGATCGGCCTGCTGCTGGACGCCGAAGCCCGCTACGGCCTGGACGCGCTCGCGCAGGTCAACCTCGGCGTGCGCAAGCACCGTAACCGCTCCCTGCTGCAACTGGGCGTGATGGCCCGGCAGATCCTCGGCACCGCGCTGGCCCGTTCTGGGATGCCGGACACCGACAGCGCCCGGTTCACCCAGTTCGTGCAGGTGTCCGGCGAATGGCTACCGGACGTGACCGAGGTGCCGCTGGCCGACCGCCCCCCGATGCGGCAGGTACGCGCCACACGACCACACGGGTGAGCCGAGTCCGAAGTGGACCGCCCGGTGTGCGTTGCCGGGCGGGTGCGTTGAGGCGTAAGTGCGGGACGTGCTGCGTGTGGGCTCTTTGCGGACCGTGGGCGTGACCACGCGGCGACACGGCCCACGCCTCATGCGGACCCGGCGTACGCACGCAACGTGGCGAGGCGGACCAGAGTCCGTGAAGGGACCCTTGACAGACTCAGAGTCCGTGAAGGGTCCCTTCACGGACTACCCGGGTTCGGTGCGACGCCGACTGGGCGGGCGTAAGCGACACCGACCGGGCGTGCGCGTGCGACGGCGGACGGGGTCGTGTGCCACGATCGTGCGGTGACGACCGCGCTGATCTACCTCGTAGTCATGCTGCTGGTGGCCGCCGTCGTGTTCCTGCTGGCCGCGGTGGTGTTCGGCCGGGGCGAGGAGCTGGCCCCGCTGCCGCCCGGCAGTTCGCCCACCCGGCTGCCCGCCGAGGACATCAATGGTGACGACGTGCGCCAGGTGCGGTTCCAGCTGGTGCTGCGCGGCTACAAGATGTCCGAAGTGGACTGGGTGCTGCGCAGGCTCGGCGGTGAACTGGACGACCTGCGCGCGCAGGTCGCCCGGCTGGAGGCGGCGCGGTCCGAGGGAGCGCACCGGAGGCCCGCGGGTGAGTGACCTGGTCCTGTCGGTCGACGTCGCGGCGCCGGCCGGTACCACTTGGCTGGCCCTGACCGACTGGGCCCGCCAAGGCGAGTGGATGCTCGGCACGTCGGTGCGGGTGCTGGCGGGCAACGGGCGCAGCGTGGGCTCGAAGCTCGCCGCGTTCACCGGGATCGCCGGTGTCGGGTTCACCGACACGATGGAGATCACTTCGTGGGAGCCGCCGCTGCGGTGCACCGTGCGTCACCTCGGCAGGATTGTGCGGGGCACCGGAACCTTCCAGGTGGTGGCGAAGGGGGCCGCGCAGTGCACGTTCGTCTGGGCGGAGCATCTGACGCTGCCGTTCGGGGTCGTGGGCCGGGCAGGCTGGCCGGTCGTGCGGCCGGCGTTCGCGCTCGGGGTGCGGCAGTCGTTGCGGCAGTTCGCCCGGTTCGCGGAGAACTACTCGATGGGGGAACAACAGTGAACGACCTGCTCGGCGACGACGGCGTGGCGCGCTGCCCGTGGGGCAACTCCACGCCGGATTACGCGGCCTACCACGATGAGGAGTGGGGCGTTCCGCTGCACGGTGAGCCGGAGTTGTACGAACGGCTGTGCCTGGAGTCGTTCCAGTCCGGCCTGTCGTGGATCACCATCCTCCGCAAACGCGAGAACTTCCGGAAGGCGTTTCGCGGCTTCGCCCCGGCGAGAGTCGCCCGCTTCACCGAGGCGGACGTGACGAGACTGATGCAGGACGCGTCCATCGTCCGCAACCGCGCGAAGATCGAGGCGGCAGTCAACAACGCACGCGCCATCGCCGACCTGGACCGTCCGCTGGACGAGCTGCTGTGGTCATTCGCCCCGAGGAAACACCGCCGCCCCCGCACACTGGCCGACGTTCCCGCCGTCACGGACGAGTCGACGGCGATGGCGAAGGACCTGAAGAAGCGCGGTTTCTCCTTTCTCGGCCCGACCACCTGCTACGCCCTCATGCAGGCCACTGGCATGGTTGACGACCACCTTCGGGGTTGCTTCCGCGCTGCGCGTGCCGGCTGACGGGTCTTCGGGGCTCCCATGCTGTGCCCTCTGAGGCCTGCGGGGTTGTACCGCCTGGCTGACTGTTTTCGGGGCTGTTCCGCGCTGCGTGTTCTTGCTGAACCGTCGGTCTGATGCTTCCACGCTGTGCGCTCTGGCTGATGATGTCCTTTGGGGTTGTTTCTGCGCTGCGCGCTCTTGCTGACGGCTTTCGGAGGTTGGTTCCGCACTGCGCGCTCTTGCTGACGGCTTTCGGAGGTTGGTTCCGCACTGCGCGCTCTTGCTGACGGCTTTCGGAGTTGGTTCTGCACTGCGCGCTCTGGCTGATTCGGGGGCTGTTTCCGCGCTTCGCGTGCTGGCTCACGGCCTCCGGGCGCTTCCGCGCTGTGTGCTCTGGCCGGAGGGCTTCGGGCTGCTTCCGCTCTGTGTGCTTTAACTGAGCGTCTTCGGAGCTGCTTTCGTACGTTCGCCTTCTGCCCGACCACTCTTGCGGCTGCTTCCTTCGTACGGCTCGCGCTTCGGCGGACGGCCATCGTGGCTGTTCCCGCGTCGCGAGAGTCCCACTCGCAGCGTGAACCTCGGCGGCGAAAGTCGCCATCGCTTCGCTTCGCTTCGCGGGCCGTGGCATGAAGGTCCCCTTCACTCCGCGGAACCAGGTGTGACGGTCCCAGTCGCCCCGCGGCCGCTGGTGTGAAGGGTCCCTTCACGGACTCAGATTCCGTGAAGGTCCCCTTCACGGCACTCGATGTCAGGGTGTCGGCAAAGTTGGTCGGGGACCCGGCAGTGGGCGATGCGGAGGTGTGTGCGACCACCTCGTGGCGTGCGCCGGACCGGTTTCGGGTCTGTGAAGGGACCCTTCACAGACTCAGAGTCCGTGAAGGGTCCCTTCACGGACCTCTACACCGGCTTTGCCGGAACCCTGGCACTCGGTGTGCTGCGGTGGTGCCTTTCGCATCGCGAAGAACGAACCTGGCGCGAAAGTCACTCCCACTCCGTGGGCCGGGGGCGAAAGTCGCCCTCGCTCCGTAGGGTGGAGCGAGGGTCACTTTCGCCCCGCGGGTCGGGCGTGAAGGTCCCGTCCATGCCGGGGAATGCACTGAAGGTCCCCTTCACCACGCACATTTCGCGTAGTGAAGGGGACCTTGACGACGTTATTCGCCCCGGAAGGCCGGTTTACGTTTGGTGACGAAGGCTTCGACGGCTTCGGCGTGGTCAGCGGTCTTGCCCAGGATGGTCTGGGCGGCGTTTTCCGCTTCCAGGGCCTCCTCCAGGGACGACTGCGCGGATACGTTCAAAACCTGCTTGATCTTCGTGTAGGCCACCGTCGGGCCGGCGGCGAGTTTCGCGGCGATCGCGTGGGCCCGGGCGGCCAGGTCCTCGTCCGGTACGACCTCGCCGACCAGGCCGATGCGCAGCGCCTCGGCGGAGTCGACGGTGCGCGCCAGCAGCATCAGCTCGGCGGCGCGGCCGTAACCGATCAGTCGCTGCAGTGTCCACGACGCGCCCGAGTCGGGGCCGAGGCCGACGTTAGCGAAGGCCATCAGGAACGACGACGACTCCGCCGCGATCCGCAGGTCGCTCGCGTAGGCGAAGGCAGCCCCGGCTCCGGCCGCGGTGCCGTTGACGGCGGCGATGACCGGCTTCGACATCCCGACGATCGCGCGGGTGATCGGGTTGTAGTGGTTCCGCACGGTGTTCAGTGGTGCCGGATCGCCCGATTGCAGCAGTCCGACGTGCTCCTTGAGGTCCTGGCCGGCGCAGAACGCCTTCCCCGAACCGGTGAGCACGACCGCCCGCACCTCCGCATCGTCGGCGGCTGCCTGCAGTTCGGCGAGCAGTCGTTCCTTGAGTTCGACCGTCAGCGAGTTGTACGCCTGCGGCCGGTTCAAGGTCAGCGTGCGCACGCCGTCGGCATCGGCGGTCAGCAGGACGTCGGATGTGGTCACGCATGCCTCCAGGTACTGCAACTCCAGGTAGTCGACGCCGACCTTCGCGTCGCCGTCGATCGCTCCGGACGGCAGCGTAGCCCGAAACAATGGGGCGCCGGGCTGTATCGAGACGTCGAGTACCCCGGCTGTGCGGCGGCGGCCGGGGAGCGGGCCGGGTGACCTTCTCGGGTGACATCTGCGTGTGGCATTCGGGTCCACCCTTCGAGGAATGGGTGGCGAATGCGCGTTCCCGGGTCTAACGTAATGGGCTCATCACGGTACGTGATCGCGAGTGGGGTGTACCGCAGGACGGGATTTACGCAGGGGAGGGCGTACGTCATGACCGATGACCCGCCGAGTCTTCAGGCTGCTGACCAGGGCGTTTCGGTGTCTACACCTGGAAACAGATATGGAGGACAGTCGTTCGGCTCGGTCATCTCCGGTGCCTTCGGGCAAGCGCCCGGTTATTCCTGTGATCGAGGCTTACTCGAACGCGTCGCCAACGAGTTCGAATCGTTGGCGGGGGAGTTCGAGCATGACGTCAACAATGCGGCTGTCATCGCCCGTACGCAGCCGCCGGGGAGGGATTTCGTGAGTGGCGGAAACGCTGAGGCGTTCCGGCGATCGGGTGACGCCTTGGTCGAATCGCTGCAGCAGCGGGCCCAATACTGCCGGGATCAGGCAGCGAAGTTCCGGGCTGCGCTGCGGAGTTACTCCGTTGCCGAGTATGCGCATGCGGCCGAGATCGAGCAGACCGGGGGAAGTCTGTGAAACGGGTTGCCGTAATGCTGGCCGGACTTGCGTTTTTCGCGCTGGCCGGGTGTTCCGGCGCGGTATCCGGCAATGCGGAGCCGGTCGCGCAGACCGGTTCGGTGGAACCGTCTCGCCCGGCGGGACAGGATGGTCCGTCCGCGCAGCAGGTTCCGGGGAAAGGAGTGCCCAAAGTCGAGCACCCGATCGATATCGGCAGGCCGAGCCGCGCGCCTTGCACGGTGCTCACCGCGCAGCAGATCGGCGAGCTTCTCGGCGGCGTCGCGCCACCGAAGCCCTACCTGGACGGCGCGGCGGGGCCGTCTTGCTACTGGGGCGGTGACGCTGCGCACGGTAATGCGAGCGTCGAGGTGATATTCCCGGATGTCGACAAGCTCGGGCTGACCTCGGTCTACCAGGCGGCGGGTGGTGCCTACGGGTTCTTCCGGCCGCTTGATCCCGTGAACGGATATCCGATCGCTGCCTATAACATCCGGGACGACCGCGGTATCGGTGAATGTCGCGTCGCGCTCGGTGTGAGTGATCGGCAGACGGTGGACATCTCGGCTCGGCAGGCACGGAAGAATATCGGCAAGAAAGATCCTTGTGATTCTGTCCGCGGTATTGCGGAAATGGTGCTGAGCAATATTCGAGGGGGCTGATGATGGCCGGTGATTCCTTGAGTGCCGCCGACATCTACCGGCAGCTCACCGGTGGGGCCGGTGCCGGATCGCTGAGTGATACGCATCAGGCGGCGGATCGGCTCAGCCGGAATCTGGAAGCGCGCGCGGCTCGGATCGCCGATCTCGCCGGAGTTCTGCGGGGGGCGTGGCAGGGTGCCGCGGCGGATGAGGCGCTGGCCAATTCCTGTATGCCGCTGATGGCGGCCGCGGCGGACGACGGTGTGCGCCTCGCGATCGTGCGTGCCGCCGCGAATGACCAGATATCGGCGTTTCAAGCCGTAAACAACAGTGTGCGGCCAGTGGCTCCGTATCAGCCTGAATTGACCGCGCAAGATGTCCGCGCCATGTTCGGTGGGCAAGGGGAGAACTATTTCACGAAGGTTGTGCGGTGGCAGGATGACGTGCAGCACAATATCGACGTTTTCGGCGGTTATCACACGGCGACGGGGGCGAATAGTGCGCGGATTCCCGCGCAGTATTCCACGCTGGACGATACGGGTGCGGTGGTGCGGTTGGCCGAGGCCGGCGGGCAGCACAGGCCGGCCGTGGGGAAGCCCGGTCATGGTGCTGACGGCCCGGTGCCGTCCGGGTATCCCGGGGAAGTCCGGCGGACGCCAAGCGATGGGCAGGGGCCAAGCGGGCGGGTGTCGAGCGGCGACCAGCGGATCCCGGGCGGTGACAGTCCAGGCGGCCCAGGTGATGGCCAGGGCGACGGCCGCGGGCCGACACAGAGCACCAGCTCCCCCGCGCCGAGCGGAGACGGTGCGCATCCGAACGTCCCATCGGTGCCTGGACCGCGGCAGAGTCCGTCGACCCGCGTGAGCGCGTACCAACCGGGCCCGGCACCGCCGGCGGTCTCCTCGCCGGACGAGCAGTATCGGTTCGGGCCGACCGGGCAATCGGTCAATCCGATCGGCTCGGGTGGCCAGAGCGCGGTCGGCGGGGGATCGCCGGGATACGGAGTGGGCGGCGGCTCCGGCAGGGCCGGGAGCCCGCGCGGCGGACCAGGCTCCGGTGCGGGCAAGGCGGCCGAGCCCGCGAGCGCCCGTGGAGCGCCTTCCCGAGCCGCCGAAGGCGAGAAGAACGGCGCCATGGCCGGTCCCGGGATGGCCGGGCGAAAGGACGACGACAAGGAAAAGAAGTCCCCGGCGTATCTGCGGGAAGCCGATCCGGACGGGCTGTTCGGGGGCAGCGACCTACGGCCGGTGCCGCCGGTGCTCGGGGAGATGTCGCGCCAGCGGACGGAATCACGCCCGCAGGAGTAACTGAGGGGGCTGAGAGTGGTACCGGCATGCGCAGTCGAACTGACGCTGAGTGCCCTCCTGGGCGCGCTCCGGAACGCCGGCCTGGGCGAGCCGCATCCGGTATTCGCCGCTGGGCTGCGTTACCCGCCGCCTGGCCGCGAGCTGGACACGACAGTGCGGGACGAGCTTGCCGAGCACCGGTTGCTGGATCGCGGTGACCGGCTCACCGACGAGTTCGAAGACGTCCTGTACGCGCTTGCGCGGGCCGAGACGGAGCACGTCGCCTATGTCGAGGACGGGGTAGGGCATTACGGCGTCCTGGTCGCGGTACGTGGCAGGACTGCGGTCCGGGCGGTCTGCTCGGGCGAGCGAGTGCGGTTGCGGTTGGCGGCGGGCACGCACTCGCTGGCACACGAGCTGGTGAGCGCTTTGCCGCAGTACGCGCCGGTCGAGATGCCCTCGTTATCCCTGCCACAGGACGAGTTCCGCGAAGGCGACGACGGACTGTACAGCGCCGTAGCGGAGCGCTCTGAAGCCGCTCGCGCCGTCGACGCGTTGTTCCGTGAGTCCTGCTGTGGGGCCGGGGAGATCACGGTCGCCGTGCGTGAGCCCGGTTGCCGGCGGCGGGTTTCGGGCGATCGGCTGGGCTATCTGGATCTCGCCAGCGGCCGGGTCGCCTGCACCGTGTCCGGTCCGGTCGGCAACCGGTACTTGACCGTCGTGCCCGGTACGCCGGACCTGCTGGCCCAGCGGGTGACCGGGCTTCGCGCGCAGCTCGGTTCGTGAGACGAGGGTGGCAAAGCGTGGCCGGCACGGGTAAAGCCGCTGCCGACAGTGCTTTCGGCTCGGCGGGTGACCCGTTCCTGGCCCCGGCGGGCGGCATACCAGCACGGATACGTGCCCAAATGATCGGTCCGCGTTCGCGCCCGGCCGCTGATGAGGGACAATGGAGTCCTGGACCCGGCTGGCATGGGAGTGCGCGACCCGGGCGCGCCGGTTGAGACGGAGGGAGCACGCTATGGCGGCCATGAAGCCCCGGACCGGAGATGGTCCCCTCGAAGTGACCAAGGAGGGGCGGGGCCTCGTGATGCGGGTGCCGCTGGAGGGTGGCGGCCGGTTGGTCGTGGAGCTCTCCGCGGAGGAAGCGAAGGACCTCGGCGTGGCATTGCAGGAGGTCACCGGCTGATTCCGGCTCGACCGACTCTGTCCACTGTGCACCCCGGTCTCCCCGTGGAGGCCGGGGTCGCGGTTCGTCTGCGCCCGAAGGTAGCTCGCTGTGCGTAACCCACTACCACCCGTCCCCACCAAACTCCCCGAAATCGAAGTCGTCTCCGCTGCGCGGCGAGGGATTCCGCGGGCGGTCCTTGCCGCCGCTCCCGCCGAAGGTGACGAAGCGGCATACGGCACGAGTGGGCGCACCGGCGACGTACGCGAGTTCGCCGAAGACGGTGACACGCCGCGTTGGGTCGTGGGAGTCGGCGAAGCCACGCCGAAGGACTTTCGCCGTGCCGGTGCGGCGTTGGCCCGCGCGACGCGCGACGCGGCCGCGAAGAGTCCGATCCGGACAGTGCAGGTGTTGCTGTCCGAAGAGGTCACCACGGCCGAGGTGGGCGAGCTGGCGACGGGGCTGTCGCTCGGCGGCTACCGCTTCATGGTCACCACGAGCGAGCCGAAGCCGTCGGTACCGGCCGTACGACTGGTTGCCGGACACAGTGCGGTGCCGGAGTTCGCCGAGACGGTGGCGCGGGTACGGACGCTGGCCGCGGCCGCTGCGTTCGCCCGGGATCTCGCGAACGCCCCGTCGAACGTGAAGAACCCCGCGTGGCTGGCGAACACCGCCGCGAAGGTCGTCGGCGAACCGGTACGGGTTACGGTGTGGGACGAGAAGTGGCTGGCGGAGAAGGGCTTCGGCGGCGTCCTGGCGGTCGGCGGCGGGTCTGCGTCCGCGCCGCGGCTGATCGAACTCGAGTATCGCCCGCGGGGCGCTGCGAAGCACCTGCTGTTCGTCGGCAAGGGCATCACGTTCGACACCGGTGGCCTGTCGCTGAAGCCGAACGCCGGGATGCACCTGATGCGCACCGACATGGCGGGCGGCGCGGCCGTGCTCGCCGCGGTACGCGGGATCGCGACGCTCGGCCTGCCGGTGCGGGTGACCGCGCTGGTTCCGGCCGCGGAGAATCACGTGTCCGGTGGTTCCTACCGTCCCGGCGACATCGTGCGGCACTACGGCGGCCGTACGACCGAGGTCGGCAACACCGACGCCGAAGGCCGGATGGTGATGGCCGACGCGCTCGCGTACGGCATCGAGCGCTTCAAGCCCGACCTGGTCGTCGACGTGGCCACCCTGACCGGTGCGATGAAGGTCTCACTCGGGCTGCGCACCGGAGGCCTCTTCGCGACCGACGACGAACTCGCCGAACGCATAGTGGAAGCGGGTGTTCGGGCGGGCGAGGCGTGGTGGCGGATGCCACTGCTCGAGGACTACGCGAGCGACGTGGAAGGCACGCTGGGCGACGTACGTCAGGCGCCGGGCGGCCCTGGCGGCGTCATGGCGGCGTTGTTCCTGCGCGAGTTCACCGCGGGCCGTCCGTGGGCGCATCTGGACATCGCAGGCCCGGCTCGTGCGGAAAAGGCGTACGACGAAGTCGTTCCCGGCGCCTCCGGCTTCGCCGCGCGGACCCTCATGGAGCTGGCTACTTCGTACGCCGGTTGATCCGGCGCGGGTACGCGGTCACCACGTGGTCGCGAAAGCTGCGTACGGCGGGCGGCTGCGGTTCGCCTGCGCGCCAGGCCAGGCCGATCGTCCGGGTCACCGGCGGGGTAAGGGCCACTTCGGCGACCCCGGCCGGTGCGCCCGGCTCGAACAGCGGCAGCAGCGCGACTCCCAGCCCCGCGGCGACCAGGCCGCGTACGGTGTCCGATTCCTGTCCCTCGAACGCCACCGTCGGGGCGAAACCCGCGGCGGCGCACAGGTCGTCGGTGATGCGGCGGAGGCCGTAGCCCGGCTCCAGGAGCACGAACGGCTCGTCCGCCAGTTCCGCGACCCGCACCGCGGATCGGCCGGCCAGGCGGTGCCCGGCCGGTACGGACAGCAGGATCGGCTGCTCGTCGAGCACGACCGACCCCAGCCGTTCGTCCTCCTCCGGCACCGGGGCGAGCAGCGCGAGGTCCAGTTCACCCGCGGCGAGCCGGTCCAGCATGTCCTGACGGGAGCCCTGGACGAGGGTGAACCGGGCGTCCGGCACCTGCGCGCGGTAGTCCCGCAGCAGCTCCGGCACCAGCGCCCGGCCGAGCAGGTGCAGGAACCCGAGCACGACGCGGCCGCTGCCGGGCTCGACCTCCTCGCGGGCCAGGCGGACGCCGGCGTCGACGGCCGTCAGCGCTCGTTCGGCGGCTTCGGCGAGCAGCTCGGCGGCCCGGGTCAGCCGTACGCCCCGGCCGGCCGGCACGGTCAGCGGGGCGCCCAGCGCCCGGCTCAGCGCCGCCAGCCGCCTGCTGACGGTGGGCTGCGGTATCCCCAGCAGCTCGGCTGTCCGTGTGACATTCCCGGTAGCCCGCAGCGCGGCGAGCAACCGCAGATGCGGCGCTAGCTGGGCCGTCAGCTTCTCATCCGTCACGGTATGGATTATCGCGGATAGACGTATTGGACGTATTGATTAGCGAGGCTTACTTTCGGCTTCGTGACCTTTCCCGCCAGCCCGACCCGCCGCGTCAAGGTCGCCGTGGCCGCCGCCGGTTTCACCTCGTTCGCCCTGCTCTACGCCCCGCAGCCGGTGCTGCCGCAGCTTGCCGCGCAATACCACCTCGATCCCGGCGGCGCATCGCTCGCGGTGAGCGTGGCCACGGGTGCGCTCGCCATCTCCGTGCTGCCGATCGCCGCACTGTCCGAAGTGGTCGGACGACGGCCGGTGATCGTCGCGTCCGTGGTGATTTCGACCATTCTCGGGCTTCTATTGCCGCTTATGCCGAACTACTCGCTGCTGCTTGTGCTTCGCGCCGTACAGGGCGTCGCGATCGCCGGGTTCCCCGGTGTCGCGACGGCGTATCTGGTGGAGCGGCTGGGCAAGGTCGGCGTGGCGGCAGCAGTCGGCGCGATGATCGCGGGCAATTCAATCGGCGGCATGACCGGTCGGTTGGCCACCGGGTTCACCGCGGGTCCTCTCGGCTGGCGAGGAGCGCTGTACGTGGTCGCGGGGGTCTCGTTGGTCTGCGCGGTAGTGACGGTGCTTGCGTTGCCGCCGTCGCAGCGACAGCCGGGGGAGGGGCGGCAAACTGCTCACGACGTTGCTGCCGGACTGCTCGCTGCCGTATGTCGTCCGGTACTGCTTGCGCAGTACGCGGTCGCGTTGCTGGCCATGGGGGCCTTCGTCGCGATGTACAACGCCGCAGGCTTCCGTCTGACCGGCGCGCCGCTGAATCTCACCCCTGCGCTCGCTTCGCTCGTGTTCCTCGCGTACGCGCTCGGGTCGGTCTCTTCGGCCACTGCCAGCCGTCTCACTGCCCGGATCGGACGACGGCGCGCGCTTCTCGGCGTACTGCTGGCGATGGCGCTCGGCGGCGTCATGACGATTCCCGACTCGCTGCCGTTGATTGTGATCGGCTTCGTGGTTCTCACCGCCGCGTTCTTCGCCGCCCACTCGATCGCGAACAGCTGGGCCGCGGCTGAAGCGCCGGAGAATGCGCGCGGTCAGGTCGGCGGCCTTTACACGCTCATGTACTACCTCGGCAGCAGCGTCGGCGGAGCAATCGGCAGCGTCGTCTACGGCGAAGCAGGCTGGAGCTGGCTGATCGGCGCCGTTGTGGTGTGGCTCGCGCTGGCCGCAACGGCCGTCGTGGCCGGTACGGCAACCCGGGTTGAACGCCGTGTGCTAGCTCACTCCTGAACGTCAGCCCACGGTCGCGAGAAGCAGCCCACCACCCACCGGCAGCAACGCCGGGACCAGCCGTTCATCCTCTCGGACGGCCCGTGCCACCTCGCGCAGGGCGAGCGTTTCCGGGTCACGTCGGGAAGGGTCGACCACGTGGCCGCCGGCGAGCACGTTGTGGAAGGCGATGATCCCGCCACGGCGAAGCAGGGCCACGCCCTGCTCGTAGTAGCCCGGGTACTCGATCCTCGCGGCGTCCACGAACACCAGGTCGTAGCCTCCCGGGGTGAGCCGGGAAAGCACGTCGAGCGCGCGGCCTGTGATGAGTCTCATCCGTCCCGGCGGGTACCCGGCGTCGAGGAACGTCCGGCGGGCCGCACGCTGGAATTCCGGCTCGATGTCGATCGAGGTGAGCACGCCGGCCGCGGCCATCCCGCGCAGCAAGTACAGCCCGCTCACGCCGGAGCCCGTGCCGACCTCCACCACCGCGCGGGCGCCGAGCGTCGCGGCGAGGAACCGCAGCGTCGCGCCTGCTCCAGGGGCCAGCGGGGGGCAGCCGAGCTCGTCCGCGCGGGCCCGCGCCATGGTCAGCACGTCATCGTCGGGCAGATACCCGTCGACGTGCTCGGCACCCACCGGCTCGGCTTCCGACGCCGCCTGCGTCCCGGAACTCACGCGCGAAGGTTAGCGCTGGTTGTCGACAAAACCGCGAAGGCTCCCGGATAAGCCTCCCGAAGAAGTTCTCAGGCTGCTCTCAGTCGCGTCTCATTAGAACCACGGGAAGACCGGACACACTCGATCCGATCGCACGGGAACACCGTGCCCCCGCGCCGCGTTGGCAGAGCAGAAGAGGAGTTACGCAGATGGAGGTGCCTGCTCCCCCGATGCAGAACGCCGATACGACCGTCGCCGAGCCGGTGGCCGTGGAACCCGCGGCCGCGGCGTGGACGCCGCCGTCCTGGGACGAGGTGGTGCGCGAGCACGCCGACCGGGTCTACCGGCTGGCCTACCGCCTGACCGGCAACACCCACGACGCCGAGGACCTCACCCAGGAGACCTTCATCCGGGTGTTCCGCTCACTCGCGTCCTACAAGCCCGGCACCTTCGAGGGCTGGCTGCACCGGATCACCACGAACCTCTTCCTCGACATGGCCCGCCGCCGCCAGCGAGTGCGGATGGAGGGGCTGCCCGAGGACACCGACCGGATCGTCGGCGACGACCCGAGCCCGGAGCAGCACTACAGCGACACCCACCTGGACCCGGACCTCGACGCCGCGCTCGACGAGCTGCCGCCGGAGTTCCGCGCCGCGGTCGTGCTGTGTGACGTGGAAGGCCTGTCCTACGAGGAGATCGGCACCACGCTGGGCGTCAAGCTGGGCACCGTGCGCAGCCGGATCCACCGTGGCCGTTCCGCGCTGCGTGCCTCGCTGGAGCGCCGCCGTGCCGAACGAGGCGAGTCTGTCAAGGTGTCGGCATGACCGGCTGGGGCCTGCGCGAATCCCATCTGCTGCCCGACGTGGTGGTCGCCTTCGTCGACGGCGAGCTGTCCCCGGGCCCGCGGGACCGTGCCGCCGCGCATCTCGCGTGCTGCCCCGGCTGTGCCGGCGAAGTGCGTGCGCAGCGGCAGGCGGGCGCGGCGGTCAAGCAGGCGGGCGAGCCGACCATGTCGGCCGGTTTCCTGGCCAGCCTCCGCTCCATTCCGGAACACACCGACCTCCCGGGCTCCCCGGACAACCTCGCGGTGACCGCGGACGGGCAGCTCGTGGCCATCCAGCGGCCGGACCGCGTGGCCGGGCTGCGGGACGGTGCCAGCGTCCTCGGGGGTACCGCGCCGTTGGGCACGACCGCGCCACTCGGGCAGTCCGCGAACGTGCTCGGTGGCGGCCGGTTCGGATTCAGCCGCAAGCGGGCGGCGCAGGGCGCGGGAGTGGTGGTCTCCGGTCTCGTGCTGAGCGCGCTCGCGCTCGTCGGCACCGCGGGTGACAGCGGGGACGGCACCGGGGACCAGAGCCCGGCCCAGCGCAACGCGAATCTGCTGCCCGCGCAGATGTCGGTGCCGACCCGGCAGGCACCGGTCTCGTCGGTGACGGAGAAACCGGCGTCGTCGAGTTCGGCCGTGCGGCCGGTGGATGATCGGGTGCCCCCGGTTCCGGCTCGGTGAGTTTCTGCCCAGCCCAGGCGTGTCTTGGCGGAGTGAGGGGTTCTAGGCAGCCCTTCCCGGCGGCGGCGAGACCTCCGGGGTCGCCTTGTCAGCGAAATAGCCGGTCCGCTTGGGGATCGGGTTGGTGCGGCGCAGCCTGTGCCCAGCGCGCCGGAGGCCCTGCCTTGGCGCAGGTGATCACGGACACCGGCCGGCTCACGGCCGCACGTCAGGAAAGCCGTTACCCATCCACGTCCGGTGCGGACCCTGCGGGCATCGATCTTGACAGGCCGCCGTTCGGCCCGGATGCAGCCATGGCACGGTCCGCCTGCCGCAGGTGCCAGCGACCAGTACCCGCCCCCGTGGCGAATGTCCATCTCACCAGTCGGTCCCGCAGTGCCGAGGCCCTCCCGGCCGCGGGGCAGGCAACAGCCATTTCACCGTCCGATGGGCACACTCGGGTGCGCCAGGCTTGAGATATCGTCGATGCCGAGCCACTGATCGCAGCCCCGGGGAATGATGACCGACCAGCCGAACGCGAACCCTGCCCAGCCCGGCGCCGTAGGGGCGGACCGGCTGGCGCCACGGCCGCTTGAGCGGCCCGCGGTCGATCCGGCGCAGACCGCGGTGTTCGGCCGTCCGCACGGGGTCGAGGGCGCGTTCGACAAGCTCTACACTCCGCAGCCGAACAGTAACGCCGGCAACGGTTTCGACCTCGCCCCGCCGCCTCCGGAATCGCTCGCCGAGGCGTTCCGCCGTCCGCCGGGGGCCGAGGACGTGCTGTTGCAGCGGCCGCTCGAAGCGACCGGCGAAGCACCCGAGCCGGAGGAGCCGCTGTGGACCGATCAGCGGGATCCGTGGCGGGATCCGGGTTCCGGGGCGGTGCTGGCCGGTCCGGCGGTGACCGCCGAGGACTCCGCGGAGGAGTCCGGGACCCGGCCCGGCGGGGCTTTGCTGAGCCTGCCCGAGGTGCTGTTCGGCCGCCGGGTCAAACCGCGGGCGCTCGCCCTGCTCGGCGTGCTGGCGCTGCTCGTCGGCGCGGTCGGCGGGCTGGTCTCCTGGTGGCTGGCCGACACCGGTTCCTCGCTCACCGGCAGCGCCACGATTTCCGAGGCGGAGGCGGCCAAGGAACGCCCGCCCGGTTCGCTGGCCGACATCGCCAAGCGGGTCTCGCCCGCGGTCGTCTCGCTCGAGGTGGTCAAACCCGGCGCGGACGCCGGGGAACAGGGCTCCGGCGTGGTCATCGACCCGCAGGGCTACATCCTCACCAACGAACACGTGGTGACCTCCGCGAGCGGGGACTCCTCGGTCAAGATCACCGCGATCTTCAACGACGGCACCCGCACCGCGGCCAAGCTCGTCGGCGCGGACCAGAAGACCGACCTCGCGGTGGTCAAGGTCGCGGTGACCAACCCGGTGGTGATGCAGCTGGGCAAGTCGGCCGACCTGCAGGTCGGTGACGCGGTGATCGCGGTCGGCTCGCCGCTGGCCCTGCAGAACTCGATCACCTCCGGCATCGTCAGCGCCCTCGACCGGCCGGTCACCGCGGGCGGGGACAACGGCGCGCCGCCGGTCACCTACGAGGCCATCCAGACCGACGCGGCGATCAACCACGGCAACTCCGGGGGCGCGCTGGTCGATGCGACCGGGGCGCTGGTCGGCATCAACTCGGCGATCCGCTCCTCGAGCGCGGACGGCGGCAGCATCGGCATCGGCTTCGCCATCCCCAGCGACTACGCGGTCAAGATCGCCAAGGAACTGATCGCGCACGGCAAGGTCGTGCACGCCGACATCGGCGTCAACGCGGCCAGCGTGGCCGGATCCACCAGCATGGGCGCCCAGGTGCAGAACGTCGTCCCGAACGGTCCGGCCGCCGCGGCCGGGATCAAGGAGGGCGACGTGATCACCAAGGTCGGCGACCGGCTGGTGCGCGATTCCGCCGAGCTGACCGTGGCCGTGCGCAACCACGACCCCGGCACGGTGGTGCCGGTGCAGCTGGCCCGCTCCGGCGCGCTGCTCGTCGTGGACGTGACTCTCGGCAGCGACTGACCCACTTCGTCGGCCGCACGAGCTGTGCGGGGACTCTTCACAGCCTGCCGGATCTGGGCCGGGCGCGGGTATCCTGAGCAGGCCAGCACCGAGCGGAGGTTCACGGGTGTTCGACAGCATCGGCTGGGGCGAGATTCTCGTCCTCATCGTCGCCGGTCTCTTCATCCTCGGTCCCGAGCGGCTGCCCGAGGCGGCCGCCTGGATGGCCCGCAGCGTCCGCAAGGTCCGCGAGTTCGCCACCGGCGCGCGCGAGCAGCTGCGTGAGGAGATGGGCCCGGAGTTCGACCAGCTCCGCAAACCGCTGGAGGATCTGCGCGGGCTGCGCAACTTCGACCCGAAGCGGGTCGTCACCCAGCACCTGTTCGACGGCGACGCGGATCCGCTCGGCCTGAACTCGATCAACGGCACGAACGGCTCGAACGGCAGCCCCGCGATCAAGCCGCAGAGCAGCGTGCCGCAGCCGGAGCCGCTCAAGCCGGGGGAGCGTCCGCCGATCGACCCGGACGCCACCTGAGCCGTGCTCCCGGGCAGCTGAAGCGGGCCTGACCAGGCTGGGTAGCCTCAGGGCACAAGCTTCAACCGACCCTGGAGGTTCCTGAGATGTCACGTCGTGCGGCTGCGCTGGCCGGGACGATCGCGGCGGCCGCCCTGGTGGTGGCCGGGTGCAGTGCCGACGACGAGCCGAGCACCGCGCCGCCCGCCACGTACACGTCGGTCCCCGCCCCGGCCGCCCTGTCGTCCGCGGCCCCCTCGAAGGAGGCGGGCAGCGCCTCCGGAGAACAGGCGAACGTCAAGCGGGGCGCGAACACCGGCCAGCCGGGCGTGGACGTGCTGATCACCGTCGAGTACACCGCCGGCAAGGTCACCCCGCCGGCCGGTGCGGTCGACGTGCAGGTCGGCGACCACGTCAAGGTCCGGGTGAGCGTCGACCAGCCGCAGACCGTCGACGTGCAGGGCCAGCCGGACAAGACCACCGCCGTGCAGCCCGGCGAAGCCGAGGACATCGACTGGAAGGTGGCCAAGGCCGGGGACACCCGCGTCACGCTGAGCGGGCCGGGCACTGTGCTGACCACTGTGCACGCGGCCTGACCACGGACAGCCTCAAGCTGTGAAGGGACCCTTCACGGACTCAGAGTCCGTGAAGGGACCCTTCACGGACCTTCGGTCCCGGGCCGCGACCGCTCAGCGGCCGGCGGGGGTGACGTTCAGCATCATCCCGGCCAGGCCGCGGGCCCGGACCGCGAGCTGCCTCGCCGCGTCCTTGAGGACCTGCGAGGCGGGCGCGTCCGGTTCGGCGAGCACCAGCGGGGTGCCCTCGTCGCCCTGTTCCCGCAGTCGCGGGTCGAGCGGGACCTGGCCCAGCAGCGGGACCCTCGAGCCCACCGACTTGGACAGCGAATCGGCCACGGTCTGCCCGCCGCCGGCGCCGAACACCTCGATCCGTTCGCCCGAGGGTGTTTCCAGCCAGGACATGTTCTCGATCACGCCGGCCACGCGCTGCCGGGTCTGCATGGCGATCGCCCCGGCGCGCTCGGCCACTTCGGCCGCGGCCTGCTGCGGGGTGGTGACCACCAGGATTTCCGCGTTCGGGATCAGCTGTGCCACCGAGATCGCGATGTCGCCGGTGCCCGGCGGCAGGTCCAGCAGCAGGATGTCGAGATCGCCCCAGAACACGTCGGCGAGGAACTGCTGCAGGGCGCGGTGCAGCATCGGGCCGCGCCACACCACCGGCGCGTTGCCCGGGGTGAACATGCCGATCGAGATCACCTTCACGCCGTGTGCCTGCGGCGGCATGATCATCTTCTCGACCTTGGTCGGCTTCTCCCGCGCGCCCAGCATGCGCGGGATCGAGTGCCCGTAGATGTCCGCGTCCACCACACCGACCGACAGCCCGCGCTCGGCCATCGCGACCGCCAGGTTCACCGTGACCGAGGACTTGCCCACCCCGCCCTTGCCCGAGGCCACGCAGTACACCCGGGTCAGCGAACCCGGCTGCGCGAACGGGATCACCGGCTCGGCCGCGTCGCCGCGCAGGGACTTGCGCAGTTCGGTCCGCTGCTCGTCGCTCATCACGTCCAGCTCGACCCGTACGTCCGTCACGGCGGGGAGCTTCGCGACCGCCTTGGTGGTGTCCTTGGTCAGCGTCGCCTTGAGCGGGCAGCCCGCCACGGTGAGGTAGATGCCGACGGTGACCACGCCGTCCTCGCCGATCACCACGTCCTTGACCATGCCGAGGTCGGTGATCGGCTTTTTGATCTCCGGGTCGTACACGTCCTTCAGCGCGGTGCGGACGTCTTCGACGCTGGGGAGCTGCTGTGTACCAGTCACAGAACCCATGGTACGTACCGGTATCCGCCCGCCGTTTTCACGCCTGTTTCGCCTTGCGCGGCTTCGTGTTCACGGTCAGGTCGTCGCGCAGCCGGTCCAGTTCGCTGCGCAGGTAGTCGCGGGTGGCCACTTCGCCGATGGCCAGCCGCAGTGCGGCCAGCTCCCGTGCCAGATACTCCGTGTCCGCCTTGGTCTGCGCCGCCCGGGAACGGTCTTCCTCCAGCGAAACGCGGTCGCGGTCGTCCTGGCGGTTCTGCGCCAGCAGGATCAGCGGTGCGGCGTACGCGGCCTGCGTGGAGAAGACCAGGTTGAGCAGGATGAACGGGTACGGATCCCAGCGCAGCGACAGTGCGGCCAGGTTGAGCACGATCCAGACCACGACGACCAGCGTCTGCCAGAACAGATACTTGCCGGTGCCGAGGAACCGCGCGACTCGTTCGGTGAACCTGCCGAAGGTGTCCGGATCGATGTTCAGCCGCAGGCGGGCCTGGCTGCGCGGCTGGTCGAGCCGTCGGCCGGTGGACAGTTCAGGCACGGTCGGCCTCCTCGGGGTCGGCTGGTCCGGCGGGGGTATCGGGGTCGACCGGATCGACGGCGGAGGTCAGGCCGAAGTCGTGCAGCCCGGTCTCGCGCCAGTCGTCGGGCAGCAGGTGGTCGAGGACGTCGTCCACGGTGACCGCGCCCAGCAGGTGGTCCTCCGGGTCGACCACCGGTGCGCAGGCGAGGTTGTAGGCGGCGAAGTAACGCGTGACCTCCGCCAGCGGCGCTTCCGGCCGGAGTGCGGTGAGGTCGGTGTCCACCGCGGACGCGACCAGCTCGGCCGGCGGGTCGCGCAGCAGCCGCTGGAAGTGCACGACGCCGACGAACCGGCCGGTCGGGGTCGCGGTGGGCGGACGGCAGACGAAGATCATGGTCGCCAGCGCGGAGGGCAGATCCGCGTTGCGGATGTGCGCCAGCGCTTCGGCGATGGTGGCGTCCGGGGTGAGCACCACCGGTTCGGGGGTCATCAGCCCGCCCGCGGTGTCCGAGGAGTACGCGAGCAGCCGCTTGACCGGTGCGGACTCTTCGGGCTCCATCAGTTCCAGCAGCCGCCTCTGCTCGGCCGGGGCCAGTTCCGCGAGCAGGTCCGCGGCGTCGTCCGGGTTCATCGCTTCGAGCACGTCCGCGGCCCGTTCCTCGGGCAGGTGGCCGAGGAGTTCCTTCTGGTCGTCCTCGGGCAGCTCCTCGATCACGTCGGCGAGGCGTTCGTCGTCCATCGCCTCGGCCACCTCGTGCCGGCGCTTGAGCGGCAGATCGCGCACGGTGGCCGCGATGTCCACCGCCCGCATCGTGTCGAACAGCATCAGCAGCTGACCGGCGCCCTGAGGCTGGCCGGTCAGGTCGGTCAGGCCGAGCCCGGCCACTTCGTTCCAGGGCAACACCTGCATTGCCGCGCGGCGCCGGCTCAGCGTCAGCCGGGTGGACCGTTCGCGTACGGCGAGCTTCGCCAACACCCAGTCCCGGGTGCGGGTGGGCTCCATCGCGGCATCGGCGATGGTCACGCGGGTGGTGCCGTCGGTGCGCATCGCGTGGGCGTCGAGCAGCTGGCCGCACACCAGCACCTCGTTGGGTCGCAGGGTGAAGTGGCGCATGTTCACCGAACCGGTGGCGAGCGTGACCGCGTTCGGCTCGATCGAGGTGACCCGGAGCATCGGCACGAACACCCGGCGCCGGGTCGCCAGCTCGACCACCAGCCCGAGCACTCGGGGCGGCTGCTGGTCCAGCCGCAGCCCGGCGACCACGTCGCGGACCTTGCCGATGGACTCGCCATCGGGCCCGAACACCGGCAGACCTGCCAGTTGAGCTGCGAAGACCCGGTTACCCGCCATGGCGCCGACACTATCGGCTGGCGTGCGGATCCGCTCGTGACGGCGCCCGGCGTTCTCTCAGTCAGGACTTCAGCGCCCAGCGGGTCAAAGCGGGCAAGTACGCGGCGGCGGGCCCTTCGTCGCCGAGGTCCCCGGTGTCGCGCAGGTCCTCGGCGAACCACAGCCGGTTTTGCACCGCGCGCACCAGCGTCCAGGCTTTCGCGCGGGCCGGGTCCAGTCCACTCGCGGCCAGCTTGTCGTCCAATGTGGACTCGTCGAAGCGGTTCCACAGGAAGGAGAACGATCCGTACTCCAGGTCGCCGGCGATCGGCTTCGGGTCGATCACCAGCCACGGCTCGCGGGTGCCCGCCAGCACGTTCTCGTAGTGCAGGTCCTCGTTGGCCAGCAACGATGCGGACGCCGGACCGAAGTCACGGCAGGCTTCGAGCGCCGCGTCCAGCTCCCGGCGCGGCAGCGGGCGGCCGAGGTCCTGCCAGCTCCGGGGCAGCTCCGCCTGGAGCCGTTCCGCTTCCGCGGCCACCGAACGGGTCAGCTCGGCCGGGGCGGGCACCGCGAGCCGGCGGGCCAGCTCGCTGAGCACCTCGACCGCGGGGAGCAGTGGTTCACCGTGCAGGGTGCGGGAATCGTCCAGCCGTTCCAGCAGCAGCACTCCGTGTTCGGGCGCGGATTCCAGCAGCAGCACCGCACCCTGGCCGGCCCATGTGGACAGTGCGAGCGGCTCGTCCCGGGATTCTTCATGCGGCCAGCCGAGTTTGAGCATCACCCGGCTGCCGTCGGCCCGGCGCGCGGGCTGGACGACCCCGGCGAATCCGTGCCGTGCGTGGTCCTCGAACTCCAGCCCCCATTCGCGGGCGAACCGCTGCGCGAGTGCGGGCAGTTCGGCGAGCCACGGCGCCGATTCGGGGCCGAGTACGCGGGGTGCGCGGGCGGCGAAGGCAGGCGGGATTCGCAGTGGGGGCACGGCTTCATCTTCGCCGGATAGGCAACTCGTTTCCCCGCCCGCCTCACGCGCGTACAGTAGGTGAACAGGGGTTCCGCGAACCCGGGAGCTGTCATGATCGTCGAGATTGCCAGCGCAGCGGTCGTCGCGGGCGGGCTGTGGCTCGCGTCCGCGGTCCGCGTGGTGAAGCAGTTCGAGCAGGGCCTCGTGTTCCGGTTCGGCCGGGTCCGGCCGCAGGTGCGCGGACCGGGTCTGGTCATCCTGACGCCGATCGCCGACCGGCTGCAGAAGGTGAACATGCAGGTCGTCACCATGCCGGTCCCCGGGCAGGACGGGATCACCCGGGACAACGTGACGGTGCGGGTGGACGCGGTGGTGTACTTCAAGGTGGTCGACCCGGTGCTGGCCGCAGTGCACGTGCAGGACTACGGCGCCGCGATCGGGCAGGTCGCGCAGACCTCGCTGCGCTCCATCATCGGCAAGAGCGATCTGGACGATCTGCTGGCCAACCGGGAGCGGCTCAACCAGGGCCTGGAACTGATGATCGACAGCCCGGCGCTGGGCTGGGGCATCCACATCGACCGGGTGGAGATCAAGGACGTCGCGCTGCCGGAGTCGATGAAACGGTCGATGTCCCGCCAGGCCGAGGCCGAACGCGAACGCCGGGCACGGGTGATCTCCGCGGACGGCGAACTGCAGGCCTCGCACAAACTCGCCCAGGCCGCCGCGACGATGGAATCGACTCCGGCCGCGTTGCAGCTGCGTCTGCTGGAGACCGTGGTCCAGGTGTCCGCGGAGAAGAACTCCACGCTGGTGCTGCCGTTCCCGGTGGAGCTGTTGCGCTTCCTCGACGCGCGCACTGAAGAAGCGACCGCGACGCCGAGGCCGCGTACGGAGAGCGACGCGCTGCCTGGTGATTAGCGGTCGAAGTAGCTCGTGTCGAAGTAGCCTGTCGCGCCCAGGATCCCGACCGTGATCCCGAAGCTCACGTAGAGCGCTATGAACGCGTAGCCGACCGCGATGGCGGCCAGCGCCATGCCGCGCCCGCCTGCTTCGCCGCGGTTGGCTTTGGACAGTGCGATGTGGCCCAGGATGACGCCGGGGAGGGCGAGGAGACAGGTCAGTATCCCGACGAGCGAGCAGACGAGCGCGCCGATGGCGAGCCCGGTGTTCTGCTCCGGCGGTAGACCGTAGGGCTGGTACGGCTGGCCGTGCGCGGGATAACCGCCAGCCGCCGGTGGGTACGGGCTGACGGCGGGGTAGCCGGGCTGCCCGTACGCCGGTGGCTGACCGAGGCTGCCGTACGCGGGTATTCCGCTGGGGTCGGATCCGGGCACGTGGTAACCGGTCGGGGTGCTGCCCGGGGTGACGAAACCGGGCTCCGGGGCGGTCCAGCCGGAGGGCGGCATCGGAACGGCGGCGGGGGGCTGTGCGGGCTCGGCGGCAGGCGGCGTGGCATCGGGCTTCGCGGACGACGTGGGTTCACCGGGCAGGGATGGCGGAACGACAACGGACTCGGCGGCCGACGGTACCGCGGGCTCGGCGGTCGGCGGCGGCTCGAACGGGGCCGGTTCCGCGGTCGCGGGAGGCTCGAAACCGGTCGGTTCGGCGGTGGCCGGCGGGTCTTCGCGGCCGGGCGGGTTCGGCGGGTTCGTCATCGGGGATTCCTCGGGTGCGGGTGTGCGGGCCTCAGCGGAAGACCCCGGACGTGGACAGTGCGTGCAGGATCCATGCAATCACGATCCCCCACACGACGAGCGCGCCGTATCCGACGACGAATCCGGCGACCGCGACCGCCCCGGCCGGGGCGCGTCCGCGCCGGGCCCTGGCGTGCGCGATGTGTCCCATCACGATTCCCGCCACGGCCAGCGGTGCGCACAGCACGAACCCGGCGATCGAGCACACCAGCGACGCGGTCGCCAGGCCCGGTCCGGGTGGCGGACACTGCGGCGGGTAGGGCTGGTGCTCGAAGGACGGGGGTTCGTAACCGTCGTCGCCCTCGGTCATCGTCGTCTCCCCGAATCGGCTCGAACGGCACCCTAACCGGCGAAACGACGGCGCAGTGCCGCACCCCGGACGGCCCCGGAAGATCGTCATCGGCCCTGGCCTGCCGCAGGCCGGACGGGGCGAGACGGCGGTTCGCACGGTTCGCCGGTTCTTGACAAGATGGGTCCTTCGGACGGTACGAGTGCGCAGGTGATGATGTGAGCAGTCCCCTTGGTGGCCGGCGGTCGGCCGGGCCGCCGCGGCTCCCGACGCCGCCCACCGGCTGGCCGATCGCCTCGTACGGCACCTACGGCGAGGCGCAGCAGGCGGTGGATTACCTCGCGGAGAACGAGTTCGAGGTCGGCGACGTGACCATCGTCGGGGTGGATCTGATGCTGGTGGAACGGGTGCTCGGCCGGTTGTCCTGGGGCCGGGTGCTCGGCGCGGGGGCGATGTCGGGTGCCTGGTTCGGCCTGTTCGCCGGGTTGCTGCTCGGGCTGTTCGTGAACCACGGGTTCGCGCTGCAGATGATCACCGGGCTGGTGCTCGGGGTCCTGTCCGGACTGGCGTTCGCCGCGATCGGCTACCGGATGTCCCGCGGCCGCCGCGATTTCTCCTCCGCGAGCCAGCTGGTCGCGGGCCGCTACGACGTGCTCTGCCAGCCCCGCACCGCCGAACGCGGCCGGGAACTGCTGGCCAAGCTCTCCCTGGGGCCGACGGCCGGTGATGCCTGAGCACACCAGGAGGAAGCTCGAATTCTTCCTGCGGACGCTATTCAGGCCGTTTGGCGGTAACAGCGCCGAATCGAAACCGGTACCTGTTGCGGGTGGTGCACCCTCGGCATAAGTTGTCCGGCACCGGTCGGACGGCGGCGTGCTGCCAGGGGTGTGGTGAGAACGCGCCGCGCAATGCGGTCCTGAGGAGGCTTCGATGGGGAAGTACCGGTCCGGGCGTTCGCCTGCCCGGGCGATGGCAGGGCTGGGTGCCGCACTGGTGGCATCCGGCCTGATTGCCGGATGCGGATCGAGTTCCGGGCTGAAAATCAACGTATACTACTCGCCCGAAGACCATTTTCAGTCTGTTGTGGACAACTGTAACAAGGCGGCGGGCGGGCAATATCAGATCGTCTACAACAAGCTCCAGCGCGGTTCCGACGATCAGCGGATCCAGATGGCCCGCAGGCTGGCCGCCGGCGACGACTCGATGGACGTGCTCGGTCTCGACGTGACCTGGGTCCCGGAGTTCGCCCAAGCGGGCTGGATCGACGAGTGGAAGGGGGCGGACAAGGCCGCGGCCTCCGCCGGGGTCCTGGCAGGTCCGCTCAAGACCGCCACCTATCAGGGAAAACTCTACGCGGCGCCGAAGAACACCAATATCCAGCTGCTCTGGTACGACGACCGGATCACCCCGCGCCCGCCGAAGACCTGGGCCGAGATGATGCGGATGTCCCAGCAGCTCAAGGGTGCGCACAAGCCGTACTCGATCGTTTTCACCGGCGCGCAGTACGAAGGCCTGGTGGTCGTCTACAACACCCTCGTCGAATCGCTCGGCGGGCACATTCTCTCCGACGACGGCAAATCCGTGGTGATGGACGAGGGCGCGGTGCAGGCACTGCAGCTGCTCAAGCAGGTCACGTCGAGCGGGATCACCGATCCCTCGCTGACCAACCAGAAAGAGGACGACGTCCGGCGGAGCTTCCAGCGCGGGGACGCCGCGTTCGAGCTGAACTGGCCGTTCGTCTACGCCTCCTACGCCGAGGAGCAGCCGCAGGATCTGGCGCACTTCAAATGGGCGGTCTACCCGGAGGCGAAGCCGGGCACCCCGGCCAGGACAACGATCGGTGGTTACGATCTCGCGGTGAGCAGCCTCTCGAAGCACAAACCGGAGGCCTATGCCGCGGCATTGTGCCTGCGCAGTGCGGAGAATCAGAAGTATTCCGCGATCAACGACGGGGTGCCGCCGACCATCGAATCGGTCTATCACGACGATCGGCCGCTTGATCCGGGTAAGCCCGCATCCGCGGACAATCCGAACATGGCCGTGAAATACCCGATGCGCGAGACCATTCTCGACGCGTTGAGGACCGCCGCGCTGCGCCCGCTTTCCCCGGCGTACCAGAACGCGTCCACGGTGATGTCGAAGGTGCTCTCCCCGCCGTCCGAGATCGATCCGCGGGCGACCGCGGACAAACTGCGTGAGCAGCTCGACGACGCGCTCCAGTCGAAGGGGGTGATCCCGTGACCGTTCAGGATGCCACTACCGGCGCCGCGCCGGCGACCCATCGCAAGGGCAAGCCCGTGCTGTCGGAAGGGAAGAAGGCCGAACGGCGTCTGGGGCTGTGGCTGTGCGCCCCGGCGTTCCTGGTGATGATCGCGGTGACCGGCTATCCGATCGTGTATTCGATCTGGCTGTCGCTGCAGCGTTACGACCTGCGTTTCCCCGCGCAGCACGAGTTCATCGGCTTCGCCAACTACGCCGCGGTGCTCACGAATTCCTATTGGTGGACCGCGTTCGGCACGACGATGTTCCTCACCGTGGTGTCGGTGGTGATCGAGTTCGTGCTCGGCATGGCGCTCGCGCTGATCATGCACCGCACCCTCGTCGCCCGCGGGCTGGTGCGCACCGTCGCGCTGATCCCGTACGGCATCGTCACGGTGGTCGCGGCGTTCTCGTGGTACTTCGCGTGGACGCCGAAGACCGGGTACCTGGCGGACATGCTGGCCTCCGGCGCGGCGCCACTGACCGATCAGTGGCCCTCGCTGTTCATCATCGTGGCCGCCGAGGTCTGGAAGACCACGCCGTTCATGGCGCTGCTGCTGATGGCCGGGCTGGCACTGGTGCCCGAAGATCTGCTCAAGGCCGCCGCGATGGACGGGGCCACCGCCTGGCAGCGGTTCACCAAGGTGATGCTGCCGGTGATGAAGCCGGCGATTCTCGTCGCGTTGCTGTTCCGCACGCTCGACGCGTTCCGCATCTTCGACAACATCTACGTGCTGACCAACGGCGCGCAGGACACCGGTTCGGTCTCGATGCAGACCTACGACAATCTGGTGAAGGGCCTCAACCTCGGTATCGGCTCGACGATGGCGGTGCTGATCTTCCTCACGGTGGCGATCATCGCGTTCCTTTTCATCAAGGTGTTCGGCACCGCGGCACCGGGTTCGGACAACGGGGGTAAGCGCTGATGGTCATGGGTGGTGCGGTCACGACCGGCCGCAAGATCCGCTGGGGCCTGGTGGACCTCCTCGTCGTGGTGTTCGCACTGGTCCCGGTCCTGTGGGTGGTGTCGCTCTCGTTCAAGACGAAGGCCACGCTCAGCGACGGCAGTTTCTTCCCGAAGGAATGGACGCTCAAGAACTACGCGGACATCTTCCAGACAACGGAGTTCCTGAGCGCGCTGGTGAACTCGATCGGCATCGCGGTGATCTCGACCGTGATCGCCGTGACGCTCGGCACGATGGCGGCCTACGCGATCGCGCGGCTGGATTTCCCAGGCAAGAAACTACTCGTCGGGCTCTCGCTGCTGATCGCGATGTTCCCGCAAGTATCGCTGGTCACCCCGCTGTTCAACATCGAACGTGGCCTGGGTCTGTTCGACACCTGGCCGGGGCTGATCCTGCCGTACATCACTTTCGCGCTGCCGTTGTCGATCTACACGCTGTCCGCGTTCTTCCGGGAAATCCCGTGGGAGCTGGAAAAAGCGGCGAAGATGGACGGGGCCACGCCGGCGCAGGCGTTCCGGAAGGTGATCGCGCCGCTGGCCGCGCCGGGTGTGTTCACCACCGCGATCCTGGTGTTCATCCTCTGCTGGAACGACTTCCTGTTCGCCATCTCGCTGACGTCCACGGACGCCTCGCGCACGGTGCCCGCGGCGTTGTCGTTCTTCACCGGGTCCTCGCAGTTCGAGGATCCGGCCGGCCAGGTGAGCGCGGCCGCGGTCGTGATCACCGTGCCGATCATTGTGTTCGTGTTGTTCTTCCAGCGTCGCATCGTGGCGGGGCTGACGTCCGGTGCGGTGAAGGGCTGAGGCATGGCTGAAATCGTTCTCGACAAGGTTTCCAAGCGTTATCCCGACGGCGCGCTCGCGGTGTCCGATGTGGACATCACCATTGCGGACGGCGAGTTCATCATCCTGGTGGGCCCGTCCGGCTGCGGGAAGTCGACCACGCTGAACATGGTGGCCGGTCTGGAGGACATCTCCGGCGGCGAGCTGCGCATCGACGGCGAGCGGGTCAACGAGAAGGCGCCGAAGGACCGGGACATCGCGATGGTGTTCCAGTCCTACGCGCTGTACCCACACATGAGCGTGCGGGAGAACATGGCCTTCCCGCTCCGGCTGGCCAAAGTGGACGACGCCACGGTGCGGGCGAAGGTGGAGGAGTCGGCGCAGATCCTGGATCTGACCCAGCACCTGGACCGCAAGCCGTCGAACCTTTCCGGCGGCCAGCGGCAGCGTGTGGCGATGGGGCGGGCGATCGTGCGCAGCCCCAAGGCGTTCCTGATGGACGAACCACTGTCCAATTTGGACGCTAAGCTGCGCGGACAGATGCGCACGTCGGTGTCGAAGATCCAGAAGCAACTCGGCACGACGACGCTGTACGTCACGCACGACCAGACCGAGGCCATGACCCTCGGCGACCGGGTCGTGGTGCTGCGCGGTGGGTACGTGCAGCAGATCGGTGCGCCGCAGTTCCTCTACGACAACCCGGCGAACCTGTTCGTGGCGGGCTTCATCGGTTCACCGTCGATGAACTTCGTCCCCGCGACGCTGGAGAACGGGGAGATCCGCAGCGCGCTGGGCACGGCGCCGCTGTCGGACCGGGTCCGCCGGCTGGCCGAGGCGGCCGACGCGCCCCGCGAGGTGCTGATGGGTATCCGCCCGGAACACTTCGAGGACGCGTCGCTGGTCGATTCCGCGCGCCAGGGTGCGGAGTTCACGGCGCACATCGACGTGCTGGAGTCGATGGGCTCGGAGAAGTTCGCCCACTTCACCGTCGAAGGTGCGGTCGCCAGCTCCGCGGAGTTGCAGGAACTGGCCGCGGACAGCGGTTCGGCCGAGGTACCCGGCGCGGAGTCGCTCATCGTGGCCCGCCTGTCCGCCGAGTCGGCCGCGACGGAGAACGCGGATGTCTCCCTCTGGTACGACGCGGACAAGATCAAGCTGTTCGACCCAAGCAGCGGGACGAACCTCACCTACACCGAGTAGGTCTGTGAAGGGTCCCTTCACGGACTCTGAGTCTGTGAAGGGACCCTTCACAGCGTTAGGGGATCTTCGCGAACACGGCCTCGGCGGCGGCGCGAGCTGCGGGGCAGGCGGCATCGCCGCCGGAGCCGGTGGTGTCCACGACGCTGACGGTGATCTGTTCCGCGCGTCCCGCGGTCGCGGGGGAGGGCTGCACCGCACGCGCCCGGCAGAAAGCGCCGTCGGATGTGACACGGGCGTTGCGGCCGCCGAGGGTCTCGGCGGGGCCGGTCGGCGCCTGCTTCACCACGGCGAAATCCACGCTCACCTTGCCGCGGATGCACGAGTGGCCGGTCATCCCGCCGGCCGTCTGCGTGTCCGCGCCGCTGGCCGCGTCCAGGTCGTGGGATTGCAGCAGGGCGCAAGCGTCGACGCGGCCCCAAGACCGATCGGGGAACCGCGCGTGCCGCACCCGGCCGCCGGTCAGCGCGGTCATCACGCCGTCGACGACCGTATCCGTGCGGGCGCAGCGCTGATCGGCGTCGCCGCCGGAAAGGGTTACCGACAGGCGGGTACCTTCGGCGAAAGTGATTGTGCGGGCACAGGTCTCTGCTGGGGCGAAGTTGCTCTGCTGCACCGTGATGCCGTCCGGGAGCCGGCCCGCATAGGCGTACGGCTGGATGTTCGGGTCGCGGTCGGCGGCCAGCGGCCCGACGGTGACGGAGCCTTGGCGGCCGTTCTGCACGAAATCCGCCTGACAGCCGGTGAACGACGAGTCCGGCGTGGCGACGGTGCTCCTGGCCAGCCGCGTGGTGTCGAGCAGGCTGCAGTAGTCGAGCGTGCCGAAGTCGCCGAGCGCGCTCACCGCGGTGAGCGGAGCCGGCGAGTCGGGGGCCGCGGCGGGTTCAGCGGCACAGCCGGCGGCGCAGGCGGTGATCAGCAGGGCGCCGAGGGCGACGATGGGGTTGCGCACGGGGTGCAGTATCGCGGTCGGTGGTGCAAAAGCCAGCCCGGACGGGCAAATCCCATCCTCCGCTACGTCATCACCGCTGGTCGGCGGGAAAACCGCGGGAAACCCGGAGCCCGCCCCAGGGTCGCCGACCCGACCCCTAGGGGCTCGAATGGGCCCCGGGAGCGATGTGCGGGCCACCCGCCCCGTGATGGCATGGCGGTAGCAGAACAACGGGAGGGGAAGACGATGACGGCACCTGTCACCACACCAAGACTGAGCCGGCCGCGTGGCGACCGCATGATCGGCGGAGTGTGCGCCGGGCTGGCCCGCAGGTTCGGCATCAAGACGGGCACGATGCGGCTCATCGCCGTGCTGTCCTGCGTGCTGCCCGGTCCGCAGTTCGTCGCCTACCTGATCCTCTGGGCGATCATACCCGGCGAATAGCCTTTCCAGCGGGGAAGTCGGAGCGGTCTGTCGGGGGCTGCTCCGGCTTTCGTTTTGCCGGTCAGCTCTGCTGATGCCGTGGCTGACGCCAGTTGCACATCACCTGGTCGATCACGTCCAGCGGCAGCCCGGGGCAGGGCAGATCGCTCGCTCTGCCCGGTTCGGCGCGGAGGCCGTCGATCAGCAGCGCCATGCAGCGGCGCCAGGCGTGTGGCTCCGCATGCGCGGTGTACTCGGTCACCGCGCCGATCATCTGGTTCAGCAACGGCAGATCGGTCGGCACGAGATCCGCGCGCAGCTGCCCGGCGGCCTGTGCCCGCTCCATCAGCTGCGTGACCAACGGCACTATCCGGGCCTTCGCCTCGGCGACGTGCTCGTGGCCGAACGCGTTGGACAGCAGAATGTCGCGCAGCCCACGGTCGTCGGTGTGCAGTTCCGCGGTCTGCCACAGGAAATCGACGAAGCCCTGCCACGGGTCGGTGGCGTGCAGCGCCTTCCGCGCGAGTTCGCCCATCTCGTCGAGGCGTTCCGCGAACATGGCCTCGACCAGGTGTTCCTTGCCGGGGAAGCGGCGGTAGACGGTGCCGACCCCGAGGCCGGCGTGATGGGCGATGTCGTCGAGGGTGGCGTCCAGACCACGACGGCCGAAGATCACCCTGGCGGATTCGAGGATCCGCCGCCGGTTGCGTTCGGCGTCGCGGCGCAGCGGCCGCGGCGCCGCGACGGCCGGCGCTTCCTCTGTCATGTCGCCCAGGTTACCAAAAGAAGTCGAGACATCATCTCCGGTTCTTGTGTACCGTGACTCAGGCAAGGGGAGGCACTTACTCCACATATCACCGCAACCACTCTGCGTGAGGAAACCCATGACCGAGCCCACGGCCACTCTCGATCGCCCGGGGGAGGGCGATCCGGCCGCGAACCCGCATCATTCCCGGCGCTGGATGATCCTGGTGATGATCGGGATCGCCCAGCTGATGGTCGTGCTCGATTCGACCGTCGTGAACATCGCCCTGCCGTCCGCGCAGGTAGACCTCGGTTTCTCCAACGATGCCCGCCAGTGGGTGGTCACCGCATACGCGCTCGCGTTCGGCAGCCTGCTGCTGCTCGGCGGCCGTCTCGCGGACCTGTTCGGCCGCAAGCCGGCGTTCCTCGTGGGGCTGGCCGGCTTCGCCGCGGTGTCCGCGGTCGGCGGCCTCGCGGGCAACATCGAGATGCTGCTGATCGCCCGCGCCGCGCAGGGGGTCTTCGGCGCGCTGCTCGCGCCGGCCGCGTTGTCCTTGCTCACCACCACGTTCACCGACCCGAAGGAACGCGGCCGCGCGTTCGGCGTGTACGGCGCGATCGGTGGCGGGGGCGCCGCGGTCGGCCTGCTGCTCGGCGGGGTGCTCACCGAGTATCTCGACTGGCGCTGGTGCATGTTCGTGAACATCGTCTTCGCCGGCATCGCCTTCATCGGCGGTATGGTGCTGCTGCGCGGCAAGGGGGCCGACGGCCCGCGGCCGAAGCTGGACCTGCCCGGCACGGTCACCGCCTCGGGTGGATTGTTCGCGCTCGTCTACGGATTCTCCAACGCCGAGCACGGTTCCTGGGGCTCGCCCTCGGTGTGGGGCTTCCTGCTCGTCGGCGTGCTGCTGCTGGTCACCTTCGTGGTGCTGCAGCAGCGGGTGCGGCATCCGCTGCTGCCGCTGCGGGTCCTGCTCGACCGGGACCGCGGTGGTTCCTACCTGGCGATGTTCCTGCTCGCCATCGGAATGTTCGCGATCTTCCTGTTCCTCACCTTCTACGTGCAGCAGAACCTGCACTTCACGCCGATCCAGAGCGGGCTGGGCTTCCTGCCGATGGTGGCCACGCTGATGATCGCCGCGACCACCGCGACCAGCATGCTGCTGCCCCGGTTCGGGCCGAAACCCCTGCTGCCGACCGGCATGCTGGTCGCCGCGGCCGGGTTGTTCTGGCTCAGCGGCATCGACGTGGGCAGCACCTTCGCCGGAGGCGTGCTCGGCCCGCTGATGGTGACGGGCGCCGGCATCGGCCTGGCCATGGCGCCGGCGATGAGCGTGGCGACGCTCGGTGTGGCGACGCGGGACGCCGGGGTCGCCTCGGCCGCGGTCAACACGATGCAGCAGGTCGGCGGTTCCATCGGCACCGCGCTGCTGAGCACGATCGCGAGCAACGCCGCAGCGTCCTTTGTGGTCGGTCGGGCGCCTGCCCCGCAGCTCGCCGCGGAGGCCGCGGTGCACAGCTACACCATGGCGTTCACCTGGGCCGCGGGGATCTTCGCCGTCGGCGGGGTGATCACCGGTCTGCTGCTGCGGCCGGGTGTGCCGAGCCGGCAGCCGGCCACGGCCGCCGTGCACATGTGACCACAGGGGTTGCCGCCGCGTCGCGGTGGTGGCCGATCGGGGGCTGAACCGGCCGCCTTCCGCAGTCCGCGGGAGGCGGCCGGTTCTCGTTCCGAGGAGGTGGTCTGTACCATCCTGGCGCGCGCGTCGATTGTGGACAGTCCTGGGTGCGACCGAAACCCGGTGGTGTCAGTTCATCCCGTGTGCGAACCCGGGATTGGCGGCGATCACGGCGACGATGCCGACGATCCAGGCGAGGGTGAGCGTCAACGCCCAGAACTTGAGGTTGGTCAGCATGGGGGACTCCTGTCCGGTTACCGGGGAGGGGGAACGGGGACCGCGGGGCGGCTACAACCAGCCGTTCTTCCGGAATATTCGGTACAGCAGCAGGCAGATCCCGAGGATCACGGTGACCGTGATCGGATAGCCGAACTGCCAGTGCAGCTCGGGCATGTAGTCGAAGTTCATGCCGTAGATGCCCGCGATCATGGTGGGCACCGTGATGATCGCCGCCCACGCGGTGATCTTGCGCATGTCGGTGTTCTGCTGCAGCGAGATCTTCGCGACCGTGGCCTCGACCAGGGTGCTCAGCAGTTCGTCGAACGCGGCCACCCGCTCGGATACGGTCGCGAGGTGGTCGGCCACGTCGCGGAAGTAGGAGCGGACCTCGTCGGGCACCAGCCGGGTGTAGCCCTCGGCCAGCCGCGAGACCGGGGTGGCCAGCGGCATCACCGCGCGGCGCAGCTCCAGCACTTCCCGCTTCATCAGGTAGATCTGCTCGGCGCTGACCTGCGAGCGCGGGGCGAACACCTGCGCCTCGATCTCGTCGATGTCCGATTCGATCCGGCTGGTCACGTCCAGGTAGTGGTCGACCACGTGGTCGGCGATGGCGTGCACCACCGCGGCCGGGCCCAGTGCCAGCCGCTCCTGGTCGGAGTCCAGGTCACGGCGCAGCCGGGCCAGCCCGGAGTGGTTGCCGTGCCGGACGGTGATCGCGAAGTCGCGGCCGAGGAACACCATCAGCTCGCCGGTCTCCACGATCTCGTTGGCCGTGGTCGGCGACTCGTGCTCCACGTAGCGGACCGTCTTGAGCACCAGGAACAGCGTGTCGTCGTAGCGCTCCAGCTTCGGCCGCTGGTGGGCCTCCAGCGCGTCCTCCACGGCCAGCTCGTGCAGCCCGAAGGTCTCCGCGATGCCCTGGATCTGCTCGGAGTCGGGTTCGTGCAGGCCGATCCAGACGAACCCGGCGTGGCGCCGGCGCACCTCCTTGATCGCCTCGGCGTGCGTCCAGCGGCCGGGCAGCCGTTCGCCCTCGACATACACCGCGCAGTCGACCACGTAGGCCGACAGCGGGACCGGGATCGGCCGCTCGGGGGTGGCCTTGGCCCGGTTGTTGCCACGGCCGCGAAGGCCGCCGAGCGAGGGAATGGCAGGCATGGGTACTCCTGGGCTGACGTCGTGGAAACGCGACTGACGACGGCCAGGCGGACTGGAGCGTCCGTCCGGCAGCACCGCGTTCCGACGAACGCCTACCGGGAGAAAGCCGGTACGGCCGGCGAGGCGGGAACGCGGGGACTACTAGGGAGCGGACTATCACCACTGCTCATGGTCGGTTCCTCACCTCCGTTCGGCCGGGGCACGCGAGGCGTGCGAAGTGGCTAGGCTCGCGTTGACGCGCGATCTACCGATGGCCGAGGGTACTCCTCGCCACGGATACGTGTCGCACCTGGCTCGTCAGGCGTTACCGTCGACAACGCCGTGAAGGGTCCCTTCACGGACTGTGAGGCCGTGAAGGGACCCTTCACCACCTTTGGGGCAGCAGCGGAAAGAGGAGCACGGGTGGCCATCGCCCTGGAGAAGATCAAGCAGACCCTGCGCACGTTCGCCGAAGTGGAAGCGCGCGGCGTGTCCCCGCTGTACGACCACCTCGCCACCCACGCGGCGGAGGACGACGACGTCGCCGGGCTGCTCACCGGCGCCCGCGGCGGCGAAGCGCGCGGCACCCTGCTGCTCGCCGTCGCGCACCGGCTGGTCCAGGCCGACCCGATCCACCCGCTGTCGCGGTACTACCCGTCGGTGGGCGGGTTCGACGGTGTCGACGGGGAGACCTGGCCGCTGTTCCGGTCGTTCCTGCTGGAGCGCGCGGACCGGGCCCGCGAGCTGATCGCGGCGAGGTACACCCAGACCAACGAGGTCCGCCGCGCTGCCCTCGTGTACCCGGCGGTGGCTGCGGCGGCGAAGGAAGCGGGCGGCAAGATCGCCCTGCTGGAGGTCGGCTGCAGCGCGGGCCTGCTGCTCGGCCTGGACCGTTTCGCCTACCGCTACCAATGCGACGGCGGCGAACAACTGGTGGCCGGCCCGGCGAAGGCCGCCGTCGGCCTGCACTGCGCGCTTGACCTGGCACCCGGCGCGGTATTGCCGAAGCTGCCGAAGAAGATCGCCGTCGCCGCGCGCCTGGGCCTGGACCGAGCCCCCGTCGACCTGTCGGACGAAGACGAACTGGCCTGGCTGGAAGCGTGTGTCTGGGCCGATCAGGTGGACCGCATCCGCCTGCTCCGCACCGCGGCCGCCGAACAACGTAAACACGCGCCCGACCTGCACGCCGGCGACGCCGTGGACGACCTTGCCGAGGCTGCCGCGGCGCTCCCGGCGGAGCTGCCCCTCGTCGTGCTGACCAGCCACGCGCTGGCCTATCTCGGCGACCGCCGGGAGGATTTCGTCGCCGAGGTCGGCCGCCTGGCCGGGCAACGGCCGGTGTGGTGGGTGAGTCAGGAGTTCTACCGCGCCGGGCTGGAACTGGTCCTGCCCGGCCGGGAGGACCTGGCCGCCGGCCCGGCGGGTGCTGCCGGTGAGCCGCAGCAGGCCGTCCTGGGCCTGACGACGTGGTCCGACGGGAACCCGGCCGCACGGGCACTGGCCCGGACCACCCCGCACGGCCAGCGGATGACCTGGCTGGGCTGAGCTTGCGGGCCGGTCGGCCGACCCGTCCCCCCGCAACCCGGACCGGCCGTGTCGTGTCCGACCCACCGGCCCCTGCTGTAGCGCACGTCACATTCACCCCATCAGTCACACCCCGCTGACGGCGCCACCGGAGACCTGCCGGGGCGGCCGCAAGATCACGGGATGCGCATACGGTGATGCCGAATACCGGACTGCCCGCATTTTCCGTGCTCATCCGCCGTATTCCGGGATTCGGTCACCCCGGAATACGGCCGGGGCTTTACGAGTGCAACCGAGGGGAATCCGAAAACTCCGCTGCCGGCTACGTTCGAGGCAGGGCATCCCAATCACGCAGGGTCACGAATAGTTGGTCCGTCAGGAGGCCTGCTTTGTGCAAAGCAACCAGTTCGGCCGAGTCGGTCCAGCGCGCGTCGTCGGCATCGTCGCCTGCTGTGAGCGGCCCGGGCGAGACAGCGCATTCGTAGTCGGTGATCTCGTAGTGACCACGGACTACGGTGCCGATCGGTGTGTGCGGAGTCACGTGCAGGCCGGTCTCCTCGCGGAGCTCGCGAATGACCGCCTCGGTGTCCGTTTCACCCGGTTCCACCCGTCCGCCGGGGAGCGACCAGAGGCCCTTGCCGGGCTCGTGCCCGCGCCGGATGAGCAGCAGTCTGCCCAGGTCGTCGTACGCGATGCCGCCGACGCAGCGTTCGAGGGGCGCCATGCGGCGACGGTAGCCCACCTCGGGGGCCGGAGGAGTCTGTACACGGAGAGTAGCCATACGCTACACTTCGAGCGCCTTGCTGACCCATGCGCGGGACTTTGCTCCCGTGTAGGTGGTGAGTGCGGTACAACGTAGAAAGTCAGTTTCCTGGTGCCATCGTAAGAGGCGGGATTGATCGCTGTGAACGTGAAGAAGCTTGCGGGCCTCGTAGGTATCGCGTTGGTGCTGTTCTTCGTGATCGCTCAGCCCAGCCACGCTGCGGGGCTCGTCGGCAACATCGTCGACTTCCTTCGCTCCTCGGCCGAATCAGTGATCACCTTCGTCAGTAACGTCTTCCACTGACAAAGAGGGATACCCTCGGAGCATGTTCGCGCCACGCGACCCTGACGAGTACCTCCTCGACACGGAACGGCGGGTCATCCGGATCCGCCGGCACTGGGCCGTGCTGCTCTGGGACACCTTCGAGGCCGCCGCGCTGCTCGCGGTCTGTGTCCTCATCTCCTACCTGCTGCCACCGTCGATGTGGGTGGTGCAGAACGTCCTCTGGTACGTCGCACTGGTGGTCGTGCTGCGCTTCGCCTACGTGGTCGTCGAGTGGTGGGTCGAGCGGCTGGTGGTCACCGACAAACGGTTCGTGATGACCACGGGTGTGTTCACCACCAAGGTGCTGATGATGCCGATCAGCAAGGTCACCGACCTCACTTACCAGCGTTCGGCCTGGGGCCGGATGCTCGGATACGGCACCATGGTGGTCGAGTCCGCCGGGCAGATCCAGGCGCTCAACCGGATCGACTACCTGCCGCGGCCGGAGGAGTTCTACGACACCATCTCCGAACTGGTGTTCGGGGACAAGCAGAAGCAGGCCGAGCGGTTCTCGATGATCAAGGCGCAGCGCGCGGCCCGGGGCAAGAAGCTCGTCGGCTGACCCGTTCGTCCCAGGTACCGGCCGCAGTGCGGACCGGGGCATCATCGAGAATGGGTCCGATGCGCATCGATCTGCACGCCCACTCGACGGCCTCCGACGGTACCGACAGCCCGGCCGGGCTGGTCGCCGCCGCCGCGCGGGCCGGGCTCGACGTCGTCGCGATCACCGATCACGACACCACCGCAGGCTGGGCGCCTGCGGCCGCCGCGGTGCCCGCCGGGCTCACGCTGGTCCCGGGCGCGGAGTTGTCCACGGTGTCCGCCGACCCGGATACCGGCTACCCGATCAGCGTGCACCTGCTGGCCTACCTGTTCGATCCGACCGCTCCCGAGCTGGTTGCCGAGCAGGCGCGGCTGCGGGCCGAACGACGCACCCGGCTGCGCACGATGGCCGAGCGGATGGCCGCGGACGGCCTGCCGGTGGACGCGGATGAGGTCATGGGCCTGCTACCCGCGGATTCCCCGGCCGGCCGTCCGCACCTCGCGCAGGCGCTCGTCCGTGCCGGGCTCGTCGAGTCGGTGGACGAGGCGTTCGCGCGGTACCTGAGCGGCCGCAGCGGCTACTACGTGGCGCGGCGCGACACCCCGGTCGAAGAGGCCATAGACATGATCGCCGCGGCAGGCGGGGTCACCGTGATCGCGCACCCGTTCGCCTTCAGCCGGGGCGCCACGATCAGCGAGGACACCCTGCGCGGGCTCGCTCGCCGCGGCCTGACCGGGATCGAGGTCGACCACCCGAACCACGAGCGGGCGGCCCGGGCGCGCACCCGGGAGCTGGCGCTGGAACTCGGCCTGGTGCGCACCGGATCGAGCGATTACCACGGCACGAACAAGACGATCGCGCTCGGCCAGGAGACCACCGAGCCCGACCAGTTCGAGGACCTGATCGGGCGGGCCACCGGCTCCCAGGTCGTCAAGGGCTGAGATGGCGTTCTCGGACTTCTTCGACGCGAAGCTGTTCCTCAGCGCGACCATCACCCTCGTGGTCATCATGGACCCGCCCGGGACGGTGCCGGTGTTCCTGAGCCTCGTCGGGCGCAAGCCGATGGCCGTGCGGGCGCGGGCGGCGCGGCAGGCGGTGCTGGTCTCGCTGCTGGTCATCACGCTGTTCGCGGTGGCCGGGCAGGCGATTCTGGCCTATCTCGGCATCGGGATCCCGGCGCTGCAGGGCGCGGGCGGGCTGCTCCTGCTGCTCATCGCCCTGCAACTGCTCACCGGCAAGGACGGCGGTGAGTCCGAGGTCGCCGAGGACGTCAACGTCGCGCTGGTCCCGCTCGGTACGCCGCTGCTGGCCGGTCCGGGCGCCATCGCCGCGACCATCGTGTTCGTCCGGCAGGCCGATGGGCACGCCGGTGCCTACGTCGCGCTCGGGCTGGCGATCGTGGCGGTGCATTTCGTGCTCTACGCCTGTATGCGATTCTCCGGTCTGGTGATCCGGTTGATCAAGGAAAGCGGGATCACCTTGCTGGCCAAGATCGCCGGACTGCTGCTGGCCGCGATCGCGGTGGAACTCGTGGCGAATTCGGTGAAGGGCTTCATCTCCGGGGCGGGCTAGCCGTCCTGATCGGCCAGCCCCCTCCGGAAAGTGTCGGTGGTGGTGCGTAGCGTGGGGCCGGACCGAACGGGGGTGGCGTGAAAGAGCAACTGGGCTTCGATTTCGGGGTCGCACAACCACAGCGGCTGACCAAGGTGTCGCCGGCGCGATTGAGCACGTTCGACGACTGCCCGCGCCGGTACCGGCTGAGTTATCTGGACCGGCCGTCGCCGCAGCGCACCGGGCCGTGGGCGCACAGCACCCTGGGTGCGGTGGTGCACAACGCTTTGCGTGCGTTGTTCGACCTACCGGTGGGCAAGCGCACGCCGCAGCGTGCGATGGCGCTCGTCGGTGAGCACTGGAAAGACGCCGGGTTCGCCGACGAGGAGCAGGCCGCGCGGTATCGGGCACGGGCGAAGGGCTGGGTCGCGGAGTACGTCGAGGACCACGACGTGAGCCACGACCCGGTCGGCCTCGAACGGTGGGTGTCCGCACCGGTCAGCACGTCCGGCCCGGCACCGTCGATGATCATCGAAGGCCGCGCCGACCGGATCGACCAGCGGGGCGGCGAGCTGGTGGTGGTGGACTACAAGACCGGCCGCCGCCCACCGGACGAGCACGAGGCGCGCGCGTCCCAGGCGCTGGCGATGTACGCCGTCGCGTCGGCGCGCACGCTTCGCTTGCCGTGCACCAAAGTCGAGCTGCACCATTTGCCCACAGGCACCGTCGCGGCGGCCGAGCACACGTCGGAAACTTTGCGCAGGCATCTGGTACGCGCCGAGCAGACTGCCGGGGATCTCCGGCTCGCGACGGATACCCTGGACGCGGGCGGCGATCGAGACGAACTGTTCCCCGCCCGTCCCGAACGCCGCTGCGCCTGGTGCGACTTCCGCCCGAGCTGCGCGGCCGGCCGGGAGTACGGCCCGCCCGTGCAACCGTGGGACCTGCTCGCGCCCTAGCCACCCGCGACGACGATTGGACCCGACCACTGTGGCGTCATCCGACACCGAGGGCTTGACCGTCCCGCATCCTGCTGCTGCGCGCCCTGCGGGCCCGGGCACGGTGGAAGCGCGTGCCGGGGCGTCCGGTGGTGCGCGGGATTCCGTTGGTGGCGCCGGGGTTTCGGGTGCGGGGCGGCGCGGGCGCGTGGCCCGGGAGGATGCGGCGGGGGGCGTGCTGCCGGGTGATTTCGGTGTGGTGGCGTCGCGCGGCGGTTCGGTTGTCGAGGGTGTGTCCGGTGGTTCGGTGGCGGAGGTTGTGCCCGATGGTGTTGCGGGAGGCGATGGTTCGGTAGCTGGCACCCTGCCCGGTGGTGCGGTTGCGAACGGTGTGCCCGGCAGGTCGGCGGGGGTGAATCCGGGCCGCGGTGCTGAGGTGGAGCCCTTGTCCGGTGAGGTGGGTGCGGCGGGTTCGCCTGGGGGCGTGGAGAGCCTGATCTGCGCCGCGGAGGCGGCGAGTTCGTCCGGCAGGTCGGCTTCGGAAGGTATTCCCGGGAGTTTCGCTGCGGAGGGCTCGTCCGGTAATGCGGCGACCGGGGCCGGTCCCGGCTCGGTTTCCGGGGCTTTGCCCGATGCGGACGGTTCCCCCGCCGGTCAGGGGAAGCCGCGTGGGCGGTGGTGGCGCGGGTTCACCGGGTCGGTCGCCGCCGGGATGGCGGTGCTGGCGGTCGGGGTGCTGGCGGTCTGGGTGGTGTGCTGGGTGACCGGGGCGCCCGGGCCGGGCGTGCCGATGCTGGCCGGGCATCCGGTGGCCGCGGTCGCCGGGCTGGCGTTGCAGCGGGTGGCGGATCGGCGCAACGGGCGGGTCGCCGGGCTCGCCGGCGGTGGTGTGCTGGTCGTGGCGGTGGTGGCGTTGCTCGTGTTCTGGTGGGTGTGAGCGGCGCCGGTCAGCGCAGGGCGGCGACCGTCGGGCCGCGTTGTTCGAGCAGGATCGGGCCCAGCGCGGTGAGCCGGACCGGGCCTGAATAGCCGTGCCGGTCGACGCCGACGGTGCGGAGGGTGGCGCCGGTGGTCTCGTCGAGTACGGCCAGTCCGTCGCGGATCGGGATCACCAGCTGGTTCGCGAAAATACCGCCGGGGCCGAGCGCGCTTTCGAGGATCCAGCGGGGCGCGAGCGTGTCACGGGAGAGCGCGACGGTCTTCGTGCCGGTGAACCAGTAGACGGCACTCGCGGTGCGGCTGATCTGTTCGGTGCCGCCGGCCGGGTCGCCGGCGAGGTCGCCGGCCGGAAGGTCCATCGGGTAGGCGGTTTTCTCGGTACCGTCACCGGCGAACGTGACCAGCTGCTTCTGGTCCGGGAGCAGCACCGCGGTCAGATCGCCGGACATCGCGATCACGCGCGCGCGCGAACCCGGCAGCACGGTGCTGAACACGACCTGCGGCTCGTCCTCGTGCTCGGCGGTCGCGCGGTAGACGGTGAGCCGGTCGCGCGGATCGCCGGGACAGCGTTCGATCACGCCGATTTTCTCCGCGGCCGCGGCGACCGTGCCGTAGGTACAGCCCGTGCGGGGCTGCTTGTTCGGGTTCTGGAGAAACGGGACCTTGCCGTACTCCATGCTCTTCACCAGATCGTCGCGCCAGGTGTCGAGCAGATGCTTGCCGGTCGTGGTGACGTGCGTGCCGTCGCTGACCAGCCGCGTGCCGAGTTCCGCGTCGCCGTTGCGCTGCGCGGTGATCCGGCCGGTCGCCGGGTCGAGCTGGGTGACCTCGCTGCAGCCCATGGACTTGTGGTAGACCGCGTTGATCCGGCCCCACGCAGTGTCCACAGTGCACAGTTGGAGGTTTTCCCTGGTGTAGTGCCAGCGAATCTGTCCCGTGCGCGGGTCCCGCCCGGCCACTTCGCCGCCGTTGGCGGTGGTCACCGTGTCGGCTTGGCCGATCGGCTCCGGCGTCGCGGCGCTCGGTGCCTGCCACAGCTGCGTCATCGAGCCGGGCACCGCGTCCGGCGCGGCGGGCAGGGCCGGAGCCGGGTCCGCGAGCGCGCGGCTGGTGTGCAGATTGTCGCTCTTGACCGCCACGATCGTCGACAGGACCGCCACGAGCACCGCGATCCCCGCCACGACCACCCAATCCCGCCGCCGATTCCACGGCGACCGCCGCGCCCTTCCCGGCGGAGCCCCCGGCGGGGTGCGGAGACGACCGGAACCCACCCGATGCGAGGACTTCCCGCCGAGCCGGTCGGCTGCATGCCGTCCATGGGAGACGGCCGTGGTCTCGCCTGGCGTGGCCAGCGCATCGGCGGCGGATTGGGGGATGCCGTTGCCCGCCGGTTCGGCTGCGGAATCCGGTGCTGTGTCGGCCGGGGACGTGGGATCGGTGGGGCTGTGGGGGGTGGCTGGTTCTGGTGTGGTGATTGGTGCGGTGGCGTCCGGTGGTGTGGCCGGTGCGGCAGGGTCGGATGATGCGGCAGAGTCGGCTGGTACGGCAGGGCTGGGCGATGTGGCAGGGCTGGCCGGTTCGGCAGGGCTGGCTGGTTCGGCACCATCCGGATCCGCCGGACCAACCGGACCGCGCTCCGACCCGACCGGCCCCGCCACCCCGGCACCATCCCCGGCGGAAGCCGTACCGGACCCCGGGCCCCCCGCCGAGTCCGGCGCGGGGGGAAGGTCCGGGTTGTGCGGGGCGTCCGCTGCGGTCGATCCGGGCTCGGACGGTGCCGGGCGGCCGGTGTCGTCCCCGTGGTCGTTCACCGTGTTCTGGCTCCCCGCGTGCGGTGGTTTCTCAGTCTGCCGACGCAGGTGTATCAGATGTCGTGGACGGGCGGCGGCGACGGCGCCGGCGGGCCGGGCGTTCGGCGGGGGGTTCGCCGGACTCGGTGGTGGCCGGGGTGGCCGAACCTGCCGGGCCGGTGGGGTCCGCGCCGGCCCGGGTGCGGCGGCGGCCTCGGGACGGGCGGTCCTCCGTGGCGGGTTGCTCGGCTGCCTGCTCCGTGGACGGGGCCTCGGCTGTGCGGGCGCCGCGGGTCCGCTTGCGGGGGGCGCGGTTGCGTTTGCGCGGGGCGTCCTCCGTGGCGGCCGGACCGCGGCCGCGGCCCTTGCCGCCCAGGTCCTCTTCCTCCTCGGCGGCCAGGCCGGCGCGGGTCCGCTTCGCCAGCGGGAGCCTGCCCTTGGTGCCCACCGGAATACCCAGGTCGGAGAACAGGTGCGGGGACGAGGAATACGTCTCCACCGGCTCCGGCTTGTCCAGGCCGAGGGTGTCGGAGATCAGCTTCCAGCGCGGCTCCTCGTCCCAGTCGACGAGGGTGATCGCGACGCCGGTGCGGCCCGCCCGGCCGGTCCGGCCTATCCGGTGCACGTAGGTCTTCTCGTCGTCCGGGCACTGGTAGTTGATCACGTGCGTGACGTCGTCGATGTCGATGCCGCGCGCGGCCACGTCGGTGGCCACCAGCACGTCCACCTTGCCCGAGCGGAACGCCCGCAGCGCCTGCTCGCGCGCGCCCTGGCCGAGATCGCCGTGCACGGCGGCGGCCGCGAAACCGCGCTCCACCAGCTCGTCGGCCACCTTCTGCGCGGTGCGCTTGGTGCGGCTGAAGATCATCGTGAGCCCGCGGCCCTCGGCCTGCAGCGCCCGGGCGATCAGCTCCGGCTTGTCCATCGAGTGCGCCCGGTAGACGAACTGGGCGGTGCGCTCGTGGATCGCGCCGGCGTCGTTCTCCTCGGCCCGGATGTGCGTGGGCTGGTTCAGGAACGTGCGGGCCAGGGTGATGATCGGACCGGGCATGGTGGCGGAGAACAGCATGGTCTGCCGCTCGTCCGGGACCATCCGCAGGATCCGCTCGATGTCGGGCAGGAAGCCGAGGTCGAGCATCTCGTCGGCCTCGTCCAGCACCAGCCCGCGGACCTTGCCCAGCACCAGATGCTGCTGCTCGGCCAGGTCGAGCAGCCGGCCGGGGGTGCCGATCACCACGTCGACGCCCTTGCGCAGGGCCTCGATCTGCGGCTCGTACGGCCGGCCGCCGTAGATCGCCAGGGTGCGGATGCGCAGGTGCTTGCCCGCGCCCTTGAGGTCGTTGGCCACCTGGATGCACAGCTCGCGAGTCGGCACCACGACGAGCACCTGCGGGGTGCCGTCGCCGGGCACCTGCACCCGGTGCAGCAGCGGGACGCCGAACCCGAGCGTCTTGCCCATCCCGGTGCGGGCCTGGCCGATCACGTCGTCGCCGGCCATGGCCAGCGGCAGGGTCAGCGCCTGGATCGCGAAGGTGCGCTCGATGCCGGCCTCGGCCAGCGCGCGCACGATCTCCGGCTTCACGCCGAAGTCGGCGAACGCGGGGGACTCCTCGGTCACCGGGGCGCCCGCCTGCAGCGGATGCGAGGTGTCGATCGTGGCCGGGCCGGACTCGCTGTGCTCGAGTGCGACCGCGGCGGTGGACTCTTCGGTTGTGGTCTGTTCTGTACTCAGGACTGATCGCCTCTCTCGTGACCAGCGTGCACAGGCCGGTTGTCACTCGACACTCGACCGGGGGCCTGGTCCGCGCCGGCACACCGTGGCCTTCGCGAGGACCGTGGCCTTCGGAAAGACCTGGGTCTCGGCGAAGGGAGACCGGTGGCGGCGCAACCGCCCTCCCGGGAATGCCGCTGGGAGGCGTGCACGCACACTGTGTGACGAACTCCGGCCACCCCTCGTGGGCGCCGATCGTCCGCCGGGTTCCCCGCCGCCCCGGTGCATTCAGTACTCCGGAGCAGGGGAAGCATTGTCCATCTGTGCGCAGTGTAGCTGGTCAGGAGTTTTTTGACAGTACCGGGCGCGAGCGGGGGCGGTGGCATCGGTCTCTTCCCGGCACCGGCCTGCGGTTCGGCGATACCCTCGTCGCCGTGACCGAGCCCTCGGAGCGCACTGAGCTCCCCGAAATCAGCGAAGGCGTCGTCGACCTGCTCGGCGTGATCGCCTACCTCGAACTGTCCGCCTTCGACCGGATGGCCGAGGACGCCCGCGGCGCTCCGACCCTGACCGGCCGCGCCGCGCTGGCTTCGATGGCCGCGGCCGAGATCGGGCACTTCGACCTGCTCTCGGCGCACCTGTCCGCGCACGGGGTCGCGGTGTCGGACGCGATGACGCCGTTCGTCGCGCAGGTGGACGCGTGGCACGACTCGACCCCGCCGAACTCCTGGCTGGAATCGCTGGTCAAGGCCTACGTCGGGGACGGGCTGGCAGCCGATCTCTACCGCGAGATCGCCAGCTGGCTGGATCCGGAGACCAAGGAACTCGTCCTCACCGTGCTCGCCGACACCGGGCATTCCGCGTTCGCCGAGCGTGAGGTCGCGGCCGGCATCCAGGCCGATCCGAAGGCGCGGGACAAGCTCGCGCTGTGGGGCCGCAGGCTGCTCGGCGAGGCGATCACCCAGGCCCAGTACGTGGTGGCCGAACGCGACGGGCTGGCCGAGCTGATCATCGCCGGATCCGGCGACCTGTCGGGAATCGGCGCGCTGTTCCGCCGGTTACAACAACGGCACACCAAGCGCATGCAGGCGCTCGGGCTGGGCTGAATGCCGGTGCGAACGGGCCATCCCCTGATCGCGCGCCACCGCGCCGGGGTGCTTCGGCTAGCCTTGCCGGGCGTAACCACAACGAATTTCCAGCGGAGGTCCCACGTGGAGGTCAAGATCGGCATCAAGGACACACCGCGCGAGCTGGTGGTGTCCAGTGGCCAGACTCCCGACGAGGTGGAGAAGCTGGTCGCCGAAGCGTGGGCGGGCGGGGAGAAGCTCTTCCGCCTCGACGACGACAAGGGACGCAAGTACCTCGTCCCGGTCGACCGGATCGCCTACGTCGAGATCGCGCCGTCCGACGTGCGCAAGGTCGGGTTCGGCGTCAGCGACTGAGCACCAACGCTGTGAAGGGCACCTTCACGGACTCAGAGTCCAGGGTGTCGGCAAAGTTGGTCGGGGACCCGGCAGTGGGCGATGCGGAGGTGTGTGCGACCACCTCGTGGCGTGCGCCGGACCGGTTTTGGGTCTGTGAAGGGTCCCTTCACAGACTCAGAGTCCGTGAAGGGTCCCTTCACGGACCTCTACACCGACTTTGCCGGAACCCTGGACTCAGCGTCCGTGAAGGTTCCCTTCACGGCATTCGGGCCGGGACGGGGATAGCCGTCCTCAGCCGGCGTCCTTTGCGCGTTCGAGCTGGACGACTTTGTTCACTTCGAGTGGCAGGTCCGGATCGATCACCACGCCCTGCTGCCGGGTGAGCCCGTCGATCGCGGCCCAGAGGATCTGGGTGAGGTATTCGACCACCGCGTCCCGGCTCATCGAACGGCGGTCCAGCCACCATTCGCCGACGTTCTGCACCATGCCGACGATGCCGTGTGCCCACGGTTCGGCCGCGCCGGAGTCCATCGTGAACATGCGCATGTAGTCGCCGAGCAGCGCGGTCAGCGCGGTCGCGATGACCTCCTTGTCCTCGGCCACGACGTCGGAGGCCACCTTCTCCTGCAGCCCGCCGCGGGCGAGCAGGCGGTAGAGGTTCGGGTGCTCCTCGATCACGGTGAAGAACGCGTCGAGCGCCATCCGGATCCGCGGTACCGGCGCGAGTTCTGCGTTGATCGCCGGGATCAGCCGCTGGAAGAGGATCTCCGTGCCGCGCTGCCCGAGCGCGAGGTACAGGTCGGCCTTGTCCTCGAAATGCCGGTACAGCACGGGTTTGGTGACGCCTGCCTCGGCCGCCACGTCCTCCATGCCGAGGTCGGGACCATGGGTGTCCAGCGCCCGCAGGGCCGCTTCGACGAACTCCGCGCGCCGCGCGATCCGGTGCTTGCGCCAGCGGTCCCGGCGGGCGTCCCCGGTGGGGGCGTCCGCGTTCTTCGCCGGGCTGGACTGCTTGCCGGTGCGCTTGACACGGTCGATCACGACAGTCATGCTACCAGAAGTAACTGTTACCAGGAGTTGCAGGTTTATCGGAACGCCACCGGGTGGCGACGGCGGGTCAGGCGCGGGAGTCCGGTTTGGTAGGTGGACCTGGAATGCCGTTCTGGCGTAAGCCTTTTCTGCTTTCGGAGGCCGTGTGAGCACCATTGCCGAGCGGCGGGACCCGGCCCGTGCGCACCGCTTCGTGACCAGTGACGGCTGCGCGCTGCACTTCGGGATCAGCGGTCCGGCCGACGCCGAGCCGACCCTGGTGCTCGTGCACGGCTGGACGCAGGATCACCGCACCTGGGACGGGGTGGTCGAGCGGCTCGGCGCCGGCGTCCGGACGCTGCGCTATGACCTGCGCGGACACGGCGGTTCGGCGCCCGCGCTCGGCGGAACGGCGACCATCCCGCGTCTCGCCGACGATCTCGCCGAGCTGATCGCGGACCGGGTTCCGCGGGGTCCGCTGGTGCTGGCCGGGCATTCGATGGGCGGGATGACCGTGATGGCGCTGGCCGAACGGCATCCGGAGCTGGTCGAGCGCCGGGTGGCCGGGGTCGCGTTCGTCGCGACCTCGTCCCGGCAGATGGACCAGATCACGCTGGGCTTGCCCGGGATGGCCGGGCAACTCTCCGCACGGTTCGAGCGGCGGCTGGCGAAGGCGCTGGCGCACCGCAAGGGCGATCGGCTGCCGCTGAGCCCGGCCATGGTCCGTTCCGGCGCCCGGTTTCTGGTGTTCGGCGATCGCCCGCGCCGAGCCGACGTGCAAACCGTTGCCGACCAGTTGTTGTGTGCGCATCCAGCGAGCCTCGGCGAGTTCCAGGACGCGATCTCCATCCACGACCGGAAGGTCGCGCTCGCGACCCTGCGCGGCACGCCCGCGGTGGTGCTGGCCGGGGAGAAGGACCGGCTTTGCCCGCTGCCGCACGCGAAAGTCATCGCCGACGAGCTACCGGACGCCGAGTTCGTCCGCTACCCGGGGGCGGGGCACATGCTGCCGCAGGAGCGTGCGGGGGAGGTGGCTGTGCGAATCGATGCGCTGCTTCGCGCAGCGGCCGCGCACTGAAGTAGGCAGGGGGAGGGTGACCGCTTCGGCCGACGGGCGCGGAGCGGTCACCTTGCAGCTGGGCAGTGCTCTGGACGTGGTGTGTCCACTGTGGTCAGTTCGCGCTCGGCCAGGCGCCGCGCGGTGTCGACGGAACGGGCGCGGTCATCGAGGCTGCCGGGCAGCGCGGCGGCGAGCCGGTCGTTGCCCGGGGAGCGCGACGACCGGCAACCCCATCAGCCGTCCTTGAGCGGGAAACCGCCGCCGATGCCCCGCCAGGCGAGGTTGGCGGTCAGGTCCACTGCTTCCTCGCGGCTCATCGCCTGGTTGTGCTGCAGCCAATACCGCGCGCTCACCTGGCTCATGCCGACCAGCCCGACGGCGAGCAGGCGGGCCTTGGCCTCGTCCAGGCCGGCGTCGGAGGTGATGGTCTCGGTGATCGCCTCGACGCTGGCCGAGGTGGCCCGGTCCACCGCCTCCTGCACGGACGGTTCGCCGCGCAGGTCCGATTCGAAGACCATCCGGAAGGCGCCCGCGTCGTTGCTCACGAAGTCGAAGAACGCGCCCACCGTGGCCGGCACCCGCTGGCGGTTGTCGGTGGTGGAGTCCAGCGCGTCCTGCACCCGGGAGACCAGGTCCTCGACGTGGCTCTCCAGCAGCGCGATGTAGAGGTCCAGCTTCCCGGGGAAGTGCTGGTAGAGCACAGGCTTGCTGACCCCTGCCTGTTCCGCGATCTCGTCCATCGCGGCCGCGTGGTACCCGTTCTCGGCGAAGACCCGCTGCGCGGCGGTGAGCAGCTGGGCGCGGCGTTCGGTACGGGGCAACCGCACGCCCCGTCCTTGCAGTCGCGCGATCTCCGTCATGCTTTCCTCCCGTTCAACGGCCGCCACCTGCGGGGTCGCCACCGCATGAAGCGCAGCCGACATTACTCGCCGGTACGCCCGGATTGCCACGGGTAGGGCATGCTGGAGAGGTGACGACCACGTCTTCCGGCACCCCGGCCGCGGCCCTGCGCCCGCCGATGACCCGGGTGCCATTGTCGACCACGCCCCTGCCGCCGCTCGACCCGGCGTTGCCACCGTGGCCCGGCGGCCTCGAACGGGACGGCGGGACCACCCTGCACGTGCGGCGCACTCCCGGCATGGACGGCAGTACCGCGGTGTACGTGCACGGGCTCGGCGGTTCGTCCACCAATTGGACCGACCTCGCCGCGCTGCTGTCGCCGGCGGCGGCGGGCCGGGCGCTGGACCTGCCCGGATTCGGCTTCTCCGAACCCGAGCCGGACTTCGGCTTCCGCCTCGCCGACCACGCCGAGGTGGTGGCCCGCTACGTCGCCGGGCTGGGCGCCGGGCCGGTGCACCTGCTGGGCAACTCGATGGGCGGCGCGATCGCGATGATGGTCGCCGCCCGGCGGCCGGAGCTGGTCAAGACGCTCACCCTTATCTCGCCCGCGATGCCGGACCGCCGGCCGGACCCGCGCAGGCTGTCCGATCCGCTGATGGCGCTGGCCTACCTGCCGGTGGTCGGCGCCGGGGTGCGCCGCCGGATGGCCGGGCTGACCGCGCGGGAGCGGGCCGCGCAGGTGATCGCGCTGTGCTTCGACGATCCGGCGCGTTTTCCCGAGCAGCGGCTCGACGAGCTGACCGTGGAGCACAGTGCACGGGCCGGGTTCGCCTGGGCCGCACAGGCGATGGAACGCAGCACGTTCGGCATCTTCCGGCAGTGGACCGCGTTCGGCGAGGACTCGCTGTGGTCGATCGCGACCCGGGTGCGGGTGCCGTCGCTGGTGATCTGGGGGCTGCACGATCGAGTGATCTCGGTGCGGCGGGCCGAGCGGACCGCCCGGCTGCTGCCGAACGCCCGCCTGCTGGTGCTGCCGAGGACCGGGCACGTCGCGCAGATGGAACGACCGAACGTGGTGGCCAGGGCGGTGCTGGGGCTGTGGGAGGGCGCCGGGCAGGGCGACTGGTGACCCGGTCCGGCGGCGGCCGGTCCACCGGATGCGCGCGGTGTCGCCGCCGGGAGCGTGCCCCGGGTGTGGCACCCTGAGGCGGTGGACCGGCTGAGACAGGATGCGCAGGACCGGCGGGCTTCGGCCGGTGGGCCGTCCCGTCGCTCCCCGGCCAGGGATTCCTCGCTCACCGACACCGGATCGCCGCGGGTCGGCCAGTTCCGGCCCAGCAAACGGCCCGCCCAGCGGGTCGGCGAAGATCGTTACCGGCCCGGTTCGCGCCGGACCAGCGCGGAACCGCTGACAGCCTCATGGCAGCCGCACGACGAGGAGGATCGCCCGGCGCGGCGTAAGCGTCCGGCGAAGAAGTCCGGGATCGCCCGGTTCGTGCAGACCTACGGCTGGCGGGTGTACGCCCTGCCGGTGCTCGTCGTGATCACCGTGCTGGTGCTGGTGAACACGGCGGGCAGCCCGGCCGAGACCGGCAGCAGTACCGCGTCCGGGGAGGCCCCGGTCGGCGTGGCCACGGCGGGGGCCATCGACAGCGGTGGCGGCTTCCCGGAGAACCCGGCGCAGCCGGTGAACCTGAACGTGCCCACCGCGGATCTGCCGACCGGCGGGCCGTTCACCGAAGAGGGCAAGGGCACCTGGCACGTGGTGCCCGGTTCCGGTGACGTGATCGGCAAGTCCGGCAAGCTGTTCACCTACACCGTCGAGGTCGAGGACGGTATCGATCCCGCCAGCTACGCCGGGGACGACAGTTTCGCCACCGCGGTGACCGGCATCCTGTCCGATCCGCGGAGCTGGACCTGGAACGGCAAGCTGCGGCTGCAGCGGGTCGACTCCAGTTATCCGAACCCGAGTTTCCGGGTGAGCCTCACCACGCCGAACACCACGCACCGGCCGGACGCCTGCGGGTTCCAGATCAAGTTCGAGGCCTCCTGCTACCGCTCCAGCATGGACCGGGTGCTGATCAACCTGGCCCGCTGGGTGCGCGGCGCGAAGGCCTACGGCGCGGACATGACCGGCTACCGGCAGTACGCGATCAACCACGAGGTCGGGCACGCGCTGGGCAACCAGCACGTCGGCTGCCCTGGCAACGACCAGCCAGCGCCGGTGATGATGCAGCAGTCCTTCGGTGTCGCCGACGATTACGTGGCGAAGCTGAACAACATCCCGGGCGGCGACAAGGGCAAGGTCGCCGCCGACCACCGGGTGTGCAAGCCGAACGCGTGGCCGAACCCCACGCCACCCGCGCAGTAGTCCCGCACCGTAAGTTCCGGCACAAAGCAACCGTCGTCCCAGTATGCGGACGCCGGGAAGCCGGGCTTGCCCGCCGGCGTTGTGGATACTGGGATCGACTACGCGATCCGCGCGAGGCTGGAGGACCCGATGTCAGACACGGCACTGCCCCCGCTGGTGGAGCCGGCTGCCGAGCTCACCAAGGAAGAGGTGGCCCGGTACAGCAGGCACCTGATCATCCCGGATGTCGGGGTGGTCGGGCAGAAGCGGCTGAAGAACGCGAAGGTCCTGGTGATCGGGGCCGGTGGGCTGGGCAGCCCGGCGCTGCTCTACCTCGCCGCGGCGGGGGTGGGCTCGCTGGGCATCATCGATTTCGACGTGGTCGACGAGTCGAACCTGCAGCGCCAGGTGATCCACGGCCAGTCCGACGTGGGCAAGCTCAAGGCTGCCTCGGCGCAGGAGTCGCTCGCCGAGATCAACCCGTTCGTCAAGGTGTACCTGCACACCGAGCGGCTGGAGTCGGCGAACGCGCTGGAGATCTTCGCCCAGTACGACCTGATCCTGGACGGCACGGACAACTTCGCCACCCGGTACCTGGTCAACGACGCCGCGGTGCTGCTGGGCAAGCCGTACGTGTGGGGCTCCATCTTCCGGTTCGAGGGCCAGGTCAGCGTGTTCTGGGAGGACGCGCCGAACGGCCGTGGCCTCAACTACCGCGACCTCTACCCGGAGCCGCCGCCGCCGGGCATGGTGCCCTCCTGCGCCGAGGGCGGCGTGCTGGGCGTGCTGTGCGCGTCCATCGGCTCGATCATGGTGACCGAGGCGATCAAGCTGATCACGGGGATCGGCGATCCGTTGCTGGGCAGGCTGATCAGCTACGACGCGCTGGAGATGCGCTACCGCGAGGTGAAGATCCGCAAGGATCCGGAGACGCCGAAGATCACCGAGCTGATCGACTACGAGGCGTTCTGCGGTGTGGTCTCGGAGGAAGCGGCTTCGGCGGCGGCGGACAGCACGATCACCCCGGCGGAACTGAAGGCGAAGTTCGACCGGGGCGACGATTTCGCGCTGATCGACGTCCGCGAGCCGCACGAGTACGAGATCGTGAACATCAAGGGCGCCACGCTGATCCCGAAGGACCGCATCCTCTCCGGCGAGGCCTTGGCCGAATTGCCGCAGGACAAGCCGATCGTGCTGCACTGCAAGTCCGGCGCGCGGTCCGCGGAAGCGCTCGCCGCCTTGCACGCGGCCGGTTTCAAGGACGCCACGCACCTCGGCGGCGGGGTCCTCGCCTGGGCCCGGCAGATCGACCCGAGCCTGCCGACCTACTGAGGTCTTGACGGCTGTGAAGGGTCCCTTCACGGACGCTGAGTCCGTGAAGGGACCCTTCACAGCCTTGGGCTCGTAGGTCTCAAAGTGGCCTCGGCCAGCGAGTCTGTGGCGTGGCGGCGGGTATGGCCGGGTACCGTCACCCCTCGTGCGCTCGACTCTCGAACGGCCATCCGAGCGGGTACGCGCTGCTTTCGGCGGCGCGCCGGACGCTGTGGTGCCGGTCCCGGATTCCGTGGCCTGGCGGTGCGGTGACCTGGTGTTCAAGCCGGCCGGCGATCGGTCCCGGGCGCTGTGGACGGCACGAGCGCTGGACTACGCCGAGGATCCGGGGCTGCGGATCGCGAAACCCGTGCGGTCGCTGGACGGCCGGTGGATCGTCGGTGGCTGGTCGGCCTGGCGGTACGTGGCGGGCGCGACCGAGCACCGTTGTGAGGAAACGGTACTGGCCGCGGTCCGGTTGCACCGCGCCACCGCGGAGCTGCCCCGCCCGGATTTCCTTGCCGAGCGCGACGATCTCCACGCGGTGGCCGACCGGATCGCCTGGCAGGAACAGGACCGGCCACTGCCGGAGGCCAAAGGCGGGCGCTGGTTCGAGATCCTCGCGCCGGCTCGCCGGCAGGTGAAGCTGCCGCCTCAGGTCGCGCACGGCGAACTGCTTGCGGGGCTGCTCTTCGACGGGGACGCGGCGCCGGGCGTCGTCGACTTCGTTCCGTATTACCGGCCCGGTGAATGGGGCGCGGCGATCGCCGCGGTGGACGCGCTCGCCTGGGGCGGGGCGAGGGGTGCGCTGCTGGAACGGTGGGCGCATTTGCCCGAATGGCCGCAGTTGCTGTTGCGCGCGGTGCTGTTCCGGCTGGCCGCGCACGCGCTCGACCCGCGCTCCACGGTTTCCGCGCTGGACGGCCTGCGGGCCGCGTCCCGTGAGGTCAGCGCGATTCTCTGATTCACCTGCGCATCGGGCGCGCAGGGCGGGTGATGTCAACTCGACGAAACATTCGGCGTCTTTCCGGGTAACACGGCCTCCCTACGGTCGGGGCATCACTGACCCCGAGGAGCGCTCGTGCCGCACGTCGACACGCACTGCCCGTATTGCGCGCTGCAGTGCGGGATGCGCCTGGACGGGACCCGTGTCAGCCCGCGTGCCTTCCCGGTCAACGCCGGCGGGCTGTGCCAGAAGGGCTGGACCGCCGGTGAGCTGTTGCGTACCGGGGACCGGCTGCGAACTCCGTTGCTCCGCCGGGACGGCGTGCTGCGTCCGGTGGGCTGGGACGAGGCGCTGGACTTCGTGGCCGGACGGCTGGCCGGATTGCGCCGGGAGCACGGTGCCGGTGCGGTGGCGGTGTTCGGCGGTGGCGGGCTCACCAACGAAAAGGCTTACCTGCTGGGGAAGTTCGCCCGGGTGGCGCTCGGCACGCCGAACATCGACTACAACGGCCGGTTCTGCATGTCGTCGGCGGCCGCGGCCGGGATCCGAGCGTTCGGTCTCGACCGTGGGCTGCCGTTCCCGGTCACCGATCTGGCCGGGGCGGACGTCGTCCTGCTGGCCGGGGCGAATCCGGCCGAGACGATGCCGCCGTTCCTGCAGCACTTGCGGGGCGCCGACCTGATCGTGGTCGATCCGCGGCGCACGCCCACCGCCGAACAGGCGAGCCTGCACCTCGCTCCGGCGCCAGGCACGGATCTTGCGCTGGCGCTGGGCATTCTGCACGCCGTAGTCGCCGAGGGGTACCTCGACAAGTCCTATGTGGATACTCGAACCGGTGGATTCGACGAGGCGTGGCGGATCGCCGCGGCCTGGTGGCCGGAGCGGGTCGAGCGGGTGACCGGAGTGGCGGCGGCGGACCAGCGGCGCGCAGCCGAGCTGCTGGCCGGTGCCGGGAATGCCTACGTACTCACTGCGCGTGGTGCCGAACAGCACGCCACCGGGACGGACACGGTCGGCGCCTGGATCAATCTCGCACTCTCGCTCGGACTGCCGGGGCGAAGTGGTTCCGGGTATGGCTGTCTGACCGGCCAGGGCAACGGGCAGGGCGGACGGGAGCACGGGCAGAAAGCTGATCAACTGCCCGGGTATCGCAAGATCGACGACCCGGTGGCGCGTGCACATGTGGCCGGAGTCTGGGGCGTGGCGCCGGAAAGCCTGCCCGGACCGGGTCGTTCGGCTGTCGAGTTGCTCGACTCGCTGGGGCGCGACGGTGGTCCGAAGGCGTTGCTGGTGTTTGGCAGCAACGTCGTGGTATCCGCGCCCAGCGCTTCGTCCGTCCAGGAGCGACTGTCCACTCTCGACTTGCTGGTGGTGGCGGACTTCGTTCTTTCGGAGACTGCGGCGCTGGCCGACGTGGTGTTCCCGGTGACGCAATGGGCTGAAGAGGACGGCACGCTCACCAATCTCGAAGGCCGGATCCTGCTGCGGTGTAAAGCTCTCGACCCGCCACCCGGGGCGAGAACCGATCTGGAGCTGATCCACGGGCTGGCCTCTCGTCTCGGGCAGCCTGCGGAGCGCTTCCCGGCTGACGCCGAGACGGTGTTCGACGAGTTGCGTGTCGCGTCGAAGGGCGGTCTCGCCGACTACTCCGGGATCAGTTACGCCCGGCTGCGTTCGGGAGAAGCTTTGCACTGGCCGGTGCCCGCCGAGGAACATGCCGGAACCCCGCGGATGTTCCTCGACCGGTTCGCTCATTCCGACGGCCGGGCGAGGTTCGCCGCCGTCGACCACAGTGGACCGGCGGAGCCGCCGTCCGCCGAGTTTCCCCTGCAGGCCACTACCGGCCGGGTGCTCCAGCATTATCAGTCCGGCGCGCAGACGCGCCGGATCCCGGAGCTGAACGTGGTGGTGCCCGAGGTCTTCGTGGAGGTGCATCCGGACACCGCTGCGCGGTCCGGACTGTCCGATGGGGAACGCGCGGTGGTGCGGTCGCGGCGCGGGGAGACTTTCGCCCGCGTGCGGTGCGTCGCGTCGATGCGGCCGGACCTGGTTTTCCTGCCGTTTCACTTCCCCGGCAAGGCGCGTGCGAACCTGCTGACCAACCCGGTGCTCGATCCGACGAGCCGGATGCCGGAATTCAAGGTGTGCGCGGTTTCCTTGGCGAAGGCGGACGCGTGAGCGCGCGTCATGTGGTGATCGTGGGGTACGGCATGGCCGGTGCGCGGCTGGCGGACGAGATCCGCCGCCGGGACCCGGGCGCCGAGCGCGTCCGGCTGACCGTGCTCGGTGCCGAACCGCATCCTGCCTACAACCGGGTCTTACTGTCCACTGTGGTCGCAGGGGGAATGCATCCGGAAACCGTGCGGCTGCATGACGAAGCGTGGGCCGAGCACGCGAAGGTCGACTTGCGGCTGGGTTGCCCGGTGATCGGCGTGGACCACGCGCACCGTCGCATGGAGACTTCCGCGGAGTCCTTCTCTTACGATGCCTTGGTTTTTGCCACTGGCGCCACGCCGTGGATTCCGCCGGTGGAGGGGCTCGAACTCGGACCGGAGGTCGTCGCGTTCCGTACGCTGGACGATTGCACCCGAATTCTTGACGCAGCTCGCCCCGGTGCACCGGTGGTGGTCCTCGGTGGTGGGCTGCTCGGGCTGGAGGCTGCGCGTGGCCTTGCCGGGCGGGGTGCGAACGTCACCGTCGTTCATCCCCGTTCGCATGTAATGGAACGGCAGATCGACGAGGCGGCCGGCAGGGTCCTTGCCCGTCGCCTCGCTCAGCTGGGCGTGAGCTTCCGGTTCGGGGTGACTGCCGCCCGGCACCTGCCGGGCGACGGGCTGAAGCTGGACGACGGCAGTTTCGTCCCGGCCGATCTGGTGGTCGTCGCCACCGGGGTTCGGCCGGAGACCGGGCTGGCCCGTGCCGCGGGATTGGCTGTGGATCGGGGAATCCTCGTCGACGATCTACTGTGTACCAGCGTCGGCCGGATCCACGCGCTCGGCGACTGCGCGCAGCATCGAGGTGCCCCGGCCGGACTCGTGCAGCCCGCGTGGGAACAGGCCGCGGTACTTGCCGATTTGCTCACCGGCGCCGATCCGGCCGCGCGGTATCGCGGTACTGCGGCGGTCACCCGGCTCAAAGCGCGGGACATCGATCTCGCCGCGCTGGGTGAGGTGCACGAGACCGGCGAGGCGGAAGTACTCACTGTCGACGATCCTGCCGGTGGCCGCTACGGAAAGCTGGTCGTCCACGAGAACCGGGTGACCGGCGCCATCCTGCTCGGCCTGCCGGATGCGGCTGCGACCGTGACCCAGCTCCACGACCGCGGCATCCCGGTGCCCGAAGACCGGCTCGCCGTGCTGCTCGGTCGTGCGCTGCCCGCGGGCAGTCCTCATGCGACAAGCCCCGCTGAACTGCCGTCGTCGGCTCTGATCTGCCGCTGCAACGCGGTGACCAAGGGCAGGTTGATCGAAGCCTGGCGCGGCGGGGCGACCGACGCGGCGGCGCTGGCCCGCACCACCCGTGCCACCACCGGTTGCGGCAGTTGCCGCGACACGGTGGGCGCGGTCGCCGAATGGCTGGCCGCGCAATGAGTCCCTGCAGTCTGTACAGGAGGACGCCATGACCACCACGGCCCACCGGGGCGCCCGCTGGATCGAGCATTGGGACCCCGAGGACGAGACCTTCTGGGCGGAGACCGGGAAGCGGATCGCCCGGCGCAACCTGTGGTTCTCCGTGCTCGCCGAACACATCGGATTCTCCGTCTGGACACTGTGGTCGGTCCTCGTGCTGTTCATGGGGCCGTCCTACGGGTTCTCCGCGGCGGACAAGTTCCTGCTGGTGTCCACTCCGACCCTGATCGGCGCGCTGATGCGGCTGCCCTACACCTTCGCGGTGGCGAAGTTCGGTGGGCGCAACTGGACCATCATCAGCGCCGTACTGCTGTTGGTACCGGTCGTGCTCACCGCGGTGGTGCTGCATCCCGGGACTTCGCTCGGCACCTTTCTGCTGATGGCGGCGCTCGGTGGGGTCGGCGGCGGGAACTTCGCCTCGTCGATGGCGAACATCAACACGTTCTACCCGGAGCGGTACAAGGGCTGGGCACTCGGGCTCAACGCCGGTGGCGGCAATCTCGGCGTGGCGGTCATCCAGCTGGTCGGGTTGCTCGTGATCGGGCTGGCCGGCGCGACCGTGCCCCGGCTCGTGCTCTACATCTACCTTCCGCTGATCGTGCTCGCCGCGCTGTGCGCCGCGTTGTTCATGGACAATCTCGCGACCGTTCGCGGGGACACCAAGGCCATGCGCGAGGTGGTCCGCAATGGACACACCTGGGTGATGTCCTTTTTGTACATCGGCACCTTCGGCTCGTTCATCGGTTACAGCTTCGCGTTCGGCCTGGTGCTGCAGAACCAGTTCGGACGGACACCACTGCAGGCCGCGGCGGTGACCTTCCTCGGGCCGCTGCTGGGTTCGCTGTCCAGGCCGATCGGTGGCCGGCTTTCGGACCGGGTCGGCGGGGCACGGGTCACCTTCGCCACTTTCGGCGCGATGGCGCTGGCCACCGTGGTGCTGGTGCTGGCGTCGTCGGCCAACTCGCTTGCGCTGTTCACCGTCGCGTTCATTGTCCTTTTTGTACTCACGGGAATCGGCAACGGTTCGACCTACAAGATGATCCCGGCGATCTTCCAGGTGAAGGCGCGGTCAGCGATCGAGAGAGGCGCCGACGAGGCGGGCGAGCTGCGCAACGCACGCCGGTTGTCCGGCGCGCTGATCGGCCTCGCCGGGGCCCTCGGCGCGCTCGGCGGGCTGTTCATCAACCTCGCGTTCCGGCAGTCGTTCGCCAGCGCGCACAGCGGGGTGCCGGCATTCCTCGCGTTCCTCGGCTTCTACGCGGTGTGCGTGGGCGTGACCTGGGTGGTCTACCTGCGCAAGCCGGCGCCCGATGCCCGGATCGCGCTGGCCGGGGCGGAGGTCTGAGCATGCCCACGGTGGTGATCGCCGGGCACGGGATGGTCGCGCACCGGCTGGTGGAATCGATCCGCGCGGCGGATCCGGCCGGTGCCTGGCGGATCGTGGTGCTGGCCGAGGAATCCCGCCCGGCGTACGACCGGGTGGCGCTGACCTCCTATGTGGACAGCTGGGATCCGGCCGCGCTCGCACTGCCCGGCTCGGACTATCCCGGTGACGACGCGGTGGAGCTGCGGCTCGGTGACGCGGTAGTGTCGGTGGACCGGGAAGCGAAGACCGTCACGACCAGCGCCGGGCATGTCCAGCCCTATGACACACTCGTGCTCGCTACCGGGTCGCGCCCGTTCGTACCCCCGGTACCCGGGCACGATCTGGCGGGCGTGTTCGTGTACCGGACGATCGAAGACCTCGATGCGATCCGTGCCGCTGCCCACCAGCCGGGGCGGGGGCGTCGGGCGGCGTTGGTGGTCGGCGGTGGTCTGCTCGGCCTGGAAGCTGCGAAAGCTTTGCGGGATATGGGACTCTCGCCACACGTCGTGGAGATGGCGCCGCGCCTGATGCCGTTGCAGATCGACGATGGCGGCGGCGGGCTGCTGCGGCGCCTCATCACGAGTCTCGACGTGACTGTCCACACCGGAACGGCCACCGAGGCGATCGTGCCGGACGGGAAACGGTTGCTGGCTCGGCTCGGCAACGGTACCGAGCTGGATGTGGACCTGGTGGTCTTCTCCGCGGGCGTCCGTCCGCGTGACGAGCTGGCGCGTTCGTCCGGGCTGGAACTCGGCGAACGAGGCGGGGTGCTGGTCGACGCGACCTGTCGTACCAGCGATCCTTCGGTCTACGCGATCGGCGAGTGCGCGGCCGTCGAAGGCCGGGTCTACGGGATCGTGGCGCCGGGCTATGCGATGGCCGAGGTGGTCGCGGTGCAGCTGACCGGTGGCGTGGCGACCTTCCCTGAGCCGGACACCGCGACGAAGCTCAAGCTGATGGGAGTCGACGTCGCCAGCTTCGGTGACGCGCATGCGGCCACCGAGGGTGCGCTGGAGGTCGCGGTGAACGACGCCGTGGCCGGGACTTACAAGAAGCTCGTGGTCACTGACGACGGGAAGACGCTGCTCGGCGGAGTTCTCGTCGGCGATGCGGCGGAGTACAACACGTTGCGTGCTCTGGTCGGCCGTGCACTGCCTGCTGGCCCGGGCGCGTTGCTCGCCCCGGCTGGAGGCGGCGCGGCCGTCGGGATTGATGCGCTGCCCGCCGAGGCGCAGATCTGTTCGTGCAACGGGGTGTCCAAGGGTGCTCTCACGCACGCTGTCACCGAGAACGGTTGCGATTCGGTCGGAAAGCTCAAGGCGTGCACGCGCGCCGGTACCTCGTGTGGCTCCTGCGTGCCGATGCTGGCCAAGCTGCTCAATGCCTGCGGGGTGGAGCAGTCCAAGGCGGTGTGTGAGCACTTCGGACAGTCGCGGGCCGAGCTGTTCGAGATCGTGCGGGCCACCCGGATGACCACGTTCAGCGAGGTGATCAGCCGGTACGGCACCGGAACCGGCTGCGCGGTGTGCAAACCGGCAGTGGCGTCCATCCTGGCGACGCTGGGCAACGGGCACATCCTCGCCGGTGAGCAGGCCACGCTGCAGGACACCAACGACCGGTTCCTCGCCAACCTCCAGCGCAACGGCAGTTACTCGGTGGTGCCGCGGATTCCCGGCGGGGAGATCACCCCGGAGAAGCTGATGGTGATCGCCGAGGTCGCACAGGAATTCGGTCTGTACACGAAGATCACCGGCGGCCAGCGGATCGATCTGCTCGGGGCCACTGTGGACCAGCTGCCGGAGATCTGGCGCAGGCTGGTCGATGCCGGGTTCGAGTCCGGCCATGCCTACGGGAAATCTCTGCGCACGGTCAAATCCTGCGTCGGCTCCATGTGGTGCCGCTACGGCGTGCAGGACAGTGTCGCGCTCGCGATCGAACTGGAGCTGCGCTATCGCGGGTTGCGTTCACCGCACAAGATCAAAGCCGGAGTCTCGGGCTGCGCGAGGGAATGCGCCGAGGCGCGCGGTAAGGACTTCGGCGTGATCGCCACCGAGCACGGCTGGAATCTCTACGTGGGCGGAAACGGCGGTGCCAATCCCCGGCACGCGGAGCTTCTCCTGTCCGATGTGGATACCGAGATCTTGGTGCGGACCATCGACAGGTTCCTCATGTTCTACGTCCGCACCGCCGACCGGCTCCAACGCACCGCGCCGTGGATCGAGGAGCTGGACGGCGGGCTCGGCCACCTGCGTGCGGTCATCGTGGACGACAGCCTCGGCATCTGCGAGGACCTGGACGCGGCGATGGCCAAGCACGTCGAGAACTACGCCGACGAATGGCGAGGAGTGCTGGAGGATCCGGAAAAGCTGGCGCGGTTCAGTTCGTTCGTCAACGCGCCGGGCACGCCGGATCCGTCGATCTCGTTCCGTGCGGAGCGGGACCAGAAGGTGCCGGTGCTGCTGGGAGTTCCGGAGGTGAAGCAATGACGGTTTCCCTGGAGCGGACGTGGACGGTGGTCTGCCCGGCCGCGCGGGTAGCGGAGTTCGCGGGTGTCGCCGCGCTGGTGGACGGCGCGCAGATCGCGGTGTTCCACCTGCCCGGCGACCAGTGGTACGCAGTGTCCAATTGGGATCCTTGCAGTGGTGCGGCTGTGCTGTCCCGCGGCATTGTCGGGGACGCCGGGGGAGAGCCCGTGGTGGCGTCACCGGTCTACAAAGACCGGTTCTCCCTCCGTACCGGACGGTGCCTGGACGCGGACCAGCAGTCGGTTCCGGTGTACCCGGCGCGCGTGCGGTCGGGGATGGTCGAGGTGGGCTCTCCGTGACGGAGGTTCTTCCGCTGGCCGGTTTCGTCGCCGGAATCACCGCGGCGCGCCGGGCCGACGAGCTGGGCGCGCTTTTGGTGCGAAAGGGGGCGGAAGTGCGCTACGGCCCGGCGATCCGGATCGTCCCGTTGGCCGACGATACCGAACTGCGTGCGGCCACCGCACGTTTGCTCGATTCCCCAGTGGACGTTGTGGTGGCCACGACCGGGATCGGTTTCCGAGGATGGGTGGAAGCCGCCGAGGGGTGGGGACTCGGGGACGCCCTGCTCCGCCGGCTGTCCGCCGCTTCGCTGCTGGCTCGTGGCCCGAAAGCGACCGGTGCCCTACGCTCCGCCGGGCTCGCGGAGGACTACTCCCCGGCGTCCGAAAGCAACGCCGAACTGCTGACGCACCTTCTTGAGTCCGGTGTGGAGGGACGTCGAGTCGCGGTGCAGCTGCATGGCGAGCCGCTTCCGTACTTTGTGGATGCACTGCGTTCGGCTGGTGCGGAGGTGATCGAGATTCCGGTCTATCGCTGGGTCGGCCCGGCGGATCCGGCGCCATTGGACCGGCTGCTGGACGCGGTGCTCGACGGCGGCGTGGACGCGTTGCCGTTCACGAGCGCTCCTGCGGTGGCCTCCACGCTGGCGATGGCTCGCCGCACCGGACGGTTCCCGGCACTCGTCGATGCGCTGACGACGCGGGTTGTCGTGGCCTGCGTCGGCCCGATCACCGCCGGGCCGCTGGCCGCGCTCGGCGTGCCGACCGTGCAGCCGCAGCGGTCGCGGATCGGCGCGCTGGCCAGGACCGTCGCGGAAGCACTGGCGAATGGATCGCCCCGGCTTTATGCGGCGGAGCACGTTCTCGAACTGCGCGGAAACGGGGCGCTGATGGACGGCGAGTGGCGGGAGATCGCTCCCGCGCCGATGGCGTTGCTGCGCGCGCTGGCGCGCAATCCCGGGCACGTGATGTCCCGGAGGGAGCTTTCGGCAGCGCTGCCGTCGGGTGGCGAGGAACATGCGGTGGAAACCGCGATCGGCCGCCTGCGGACGTCGCTGGGTGGCGCGGGAGTGGTGCAGACCGTGGTGAAACGGGGGTACCGGCTGGCGGTGCCGGACCGCTAACATCCGGTAGTTGTGGAGATGGCTGCCCTTCCGCCCGGCACGGTGACGTTGTCCGACCGGCGGACGCAACGGAAGTGGACTGTGGAGGTGGCGGCGTTCGAACTGGCGCCGGTACCGGTCACTCGTGCGCAGTACACCGGAGTGTCCGATGTGGAGGGTCGATTACCCGCGGTGGAGGTGTCCTGGTGGGACGCCGTGCGATTCTGCAATGCACAGTCCGAACGCGACGGACTGCCTCCCGTGTACCGAATCGAGGGAGCGACCGTGCACTGGGATCGTTCCGCTCCCGGATACCGGCTGCCCACCGAGGCGGAATGGGAACACGCCTGCCGGGCGGGCACCACCGGCCCGCGATACGGCAACCTGCCCGAGATCGCCTGGTACCGCGGCAACTCCGGGGATCGGCCGCACCCGGTGGCCGGGAAAATCCCGAATGCGTGGGGCCTGCACGACCTGCTCGGCAACACCTGGGACTGGTGCTGGGATCGCTACGATCCGGCGGTGTATGGCGAATACCACGTGCTGAAGGGCGGCGGCTGGGCGGACGAGCACTGGAGCTGCCGGGTATCGGTCCGACGGCGCAGCCATCCCGAATACCGGGTCGACGACGTGGGGTTCCGGCTGGCTCGCGGCGGGCATCCGGGGTAGTGGCGCGGCGAGGTCAGGATTCCCGCCAGGCGAGGACCCGCGTCGCGTGCAGGGTGAGCCACTTCGACGGTTCGCCCACAGGCGCGTCGATCTCGAACCACACTTCGCCGCGCAACGGTCCTTCCTGCAGCCAACGGCCGTCCGGCCGCCGGGCGGCGCGGATCAGCTCGATTGCCTCCGCCATCCGCGGATCCGGTGCAGTACCGTCCAATAGAGACGCCTCGCGGAAGTACGAGGCTGCGTTGAGCGCGCTGTACAGCCAGCGAAACGGGTAGCCGAAATGGTTCACCCACTCGCCGACACGCTCCCCAGTGGACAGTCGATGCAGGAGTTTGCGTTCGAGCAGGTACTCCTCGCCCGTCCGCTGGGCGGCGCGGGTGGCCTCGGTGCCTCCGGTCGCCTGGTGGTAGGCGAGCAGGCCTTTGAGCGAATTGATCGTGGAATGGAAGGACGAGCGGGTCGAGCCTTCGACCCATGCACAGTTCCAGCCGCCGTCGGGCAGGCGGTGCTCGACGAACCAGTCGGCGATCCCGCGCACGTCCGCGCCGAGCCAGAGCCCGTTCGCCAGCGTCCAGGCGTTGATACAGCAGTCGACTTCGCCGCCCCAGTACGGCAGATCGTGGTATTCCCACCGGCTGTTCTCGGCGAGCAACTCGGCCGTTCCGCGCAGCACCGACGCGTCCACGCCCCATTCGCGCAGGGAATACAGTGATCAGGTGGTCGCGGTCCAGGGCTGGCCGGTTTTCTCGTCCCGGGAAGCGAAATCGGCCGGGAAGAACGCGCCGCCCGCCCATTGGCCGTCAGGGTCCTGAAGCGACAGCAGCCGCGCGCCGAACCCTTCGGTCGCCACCCGCGCCCGGGTCGCCTGCCAGACCTCCGGCGGGGCACCGGCCAGGTCCCGTTCGACCTGCCAGCGCAACGCCGGATCGGAATCGAGCAGCCAGTCGAGTACCGTCATGGGCCGACTGTAAGCCAAACCTGGACGAACTCAGCGATACTTGGTCTCGGTCATTGACGCCGGTCGCCCCTGGTCTATGGCGCCGTGGGGTTGTACCTCGCGATGAAATGGCCAGTGGAGCCGTTGAGCGGGCCGGCGTGGTTCCGCGGATCGGTGAATAACGCCGCGGGGAGGAATCCGGCGAGGGTCGCGTAGAGTTCCAGCTCGCGGGGGAACAGGACTCGGCGTTGGATGCGGTCGGTTTCGGTGGCGCCGTTGTCGAGCCGCCAGGTGCGGTGCACGGTGGCGATCTGGGTGCGGGCGTCCCAGCTGTGCTCGGTGCTCACCTCGGCGTGGATGCCTGCCGTCTCAACGCGGCTGCGGGTGGGTGCGGCGATGAGGGTGGGGGCGGTCTGGGTGACGATGATCAGCAGGGTGCCGGGGTCGGCGTGGGCCGCGAACGTGGCGAAGGCGGCGCGGATTTCGTCGTTGGGGTGCAGATAGGCCAGGGTGTTGCCGAGGCAGAGGATCGTGTCGAACGCGCGGCCCAGCCGGATCGTGCGCAGGTCGCCGACGCGCAGGTCCAACTCGGGGTGCTGGTCGCGTGCGTAGGCTATGAGCGCTGGCTGGAGATCCACGCCGACGCGGTCGTGGCTGCCGGCGAATGCGGCGAGGTCGCGGGCGGTACCGCAGCCGAGGTCGAGAATACGCCCAGCAGAGCCGGTCGTCCCGTACTGGTCGATGAGGCGTTGGCAGGTCGCGGCTGTGGTGCTGTCGCGAGTGAGGGCGTCGTAGAGGTCGGGGCGCCGATAGGCGATGTTGTGCTCGGCCAGGTTCATGCGACCGGAGCGGAGTCAGGAGCCAGCAGGGACCGCAGGCCGGCTTCGAGGACGAGGGTGTCGCACAGCACGGACGGCACGGTAGCGCTCTGACGCGCGTCGCGCACGGTGCGCTGGAGCCCGTCGGGGTCGATGAAGCCCTGGTCGGCGAGGAGCATGCCCTCGGCGAGTAGACGTTCGGCCAACGGCAGCCCGTGGTGGCGCAGGCCATACTGCATGAGGTCCCGGAAGTGCTCCGTGCGCTGGGGGTGGGTGACGAACGAGGGCAGGCCGGCGCGGGTGAGGAAGTCGCGGTAGAGCTTCTTGCCGCGACGCACCCCGAGCGGGAGTTGCTCGGCGAAGCGCACCAGACGGGGATGGGTGAAGGGCGTGACCGGCCAGATTCCCGCGCGAAGGTAAGCGGGGTGGTGGATGGCAAACCCCATCAAGGTCGGTGTCGGCAGCACGGCCGACGGCGCCAGGTTGTCGTCGATCGCGGCGATGGCGTCTCGGGTCCGCGGCCCCAGCCAGGACACTTCGGCCAGGCTCTGGGGTGGCGGCGGAGGCAGTTCGTCGATCCGGGGTGCCATGATCTCGTCTCCGCCGTTGCCGGTCAGCATGATCGTGACACCACGGTCAGCAGCGCGGCTGGCGAGGGCTTCGAACGCTTCGCGGTAAAACTCGCCCCGGGGATCGTGCGCGACACCGCTGGCCCTGATGCCACCAGCGCAGAACGGGGCATGCTCGTGCGCTCGCAGGACGTCGTCTGTCGCGCCGACACGCTCGGCGATCGCGACGCGGCGGCGATGCTGCTCGGCGCCGAGGGCTCCCCCGACAAGGAGCCCGAAGGTTCGCAGCGTCGGCGCTCCCGACTGGTGCGCGGCGACTGCGACCGTGGCAGAGTCCAGGCCGCCGGACAGTTCCAGCCCCATCATGGCTCCACTGGCGCGCCACGGGTGCAATGCCTCCGCGAGCAGGTAGGCGAGTCCATCGCGGGGGTCGGCGCCGGAGCGCAGGTCCCGCGCGTGCGTGACGTGCTCGGCAGGGACCGGATACGTGAGCTGGCAGCCCGCCGTGGTGAACGTCGCGATCGCGCGTTCGGTCAACATCGTCACGTCAGTGAACAGAGTGTCGCTGCTGTAGCGGTGCCGCCTGGTCAAGACCCGTGCCACGGCACGATCCTGTAGCCGCGACGGCCGGAGGAAGCGGCGCAGCGCGGGCAGGTCCCAGCTCCCGTGCAGTATCTCGCCGTCGGCGGCCAGGTACAGCGGTACGGTGCCGCCGACGCCGGCGGTGAGGGTGACCCGCCCCGGCTGCATGTGTAATACCAGTGCGTCGCCACGGGAAAGGGCCTCGTCGGAAAGCGCTGGTTCTGCCAACGTCACCCGGCTGGAGAGGTCACGCACCAGGATCGCGGTCCCTTGCGCGTGGTAGTCGAACTCGTGACGCAGCGCCGGGTGGAAGATCGGCTGGACCCAGCTTTCGCCGCAGCGCCATCGATCGCTGTCCCAGTGCCACGCCGGTCTGGTCAGGTCGGCCAGCGCCAGGCGGAAGGAAAGCATGTGGGGTCAGGTCCCTTCCATCGTGCGGCTCAGGCAGCGCGAGCCGCCCGAGCCGCAGAGGATGTGGCATACGGTCAGCTGACGCAGCGGTCGCCCTTGTCGTTGCCGTCGCCAGGCATCTTCGGCACGTAGAGGCTCTCCGACGAGGGCACACCGAGCACCAGGTCTCCGGTGAACATCGCGTCCAGGTCCATCTCGACTCCTTCGTGTGCTGAACCCGTGGCAAGCCGGGCAGGCTCGCCGTGGTGAACGCGCCGATTGACGCGCTTACCTCATCTCACCAGCGCGTTTGCCGCAGTTCGACCCCGGATGGCGGGCGGGCGGTACCCGAATAGTGGACGTTGCGGGGACAGGCGGTGGACGTCGGCGGCTGCCCAGCGTCCCGGCTCGCTTACGGTGTGCATATGGCTGGCTCCGCTGACCCGTTCCGCGCGCCGAACGAGACCTTGATCGCCCTGCGGCTCGAGCGAGGCCTGTCGCAGCAGGAGCTGGCCGAGGAACTCAACCGGCTGGCAACCACGAAGCACCACCGGTACCTGACGCTGACCAAGAAGTCGGTCTACCGGTGGGAATCCGGGGAGACGGAATCCCCGAAGCGGCTCTACCAGCGACTACTCGCCGAGTACTTCGGCGTCGCCATCACCGAACTCGGTTTCCCTCGACCCCGGATCCAGACCAGCCGGCCGCCCGGCACCCCCGAGGCTGCCGCCATACCCACGACGCAGGAGACGGAGCCGGACGTCGTGGCAGATCGGCAACGTTGGCTCGCGGTCCGCACCGCGCTCGGCGGCACCCGCCGAGCGCTCGCGGTCGTCGCCGAGGACCTCTACCCGGATTACCGCGTTCCCGGGCTGGAGCACACCGGCGTGATCACCCGGCCGGACTGGATCCCGGCCACGCCGATACCGCTGGGTGCTGTGACCCTGACGCTGGACTCCGACGCCGCCCAGCCGGTGCTTACCGGTGGCGAACCCGAGACCGCCGCCGTACGACCGCTGGTCACGCCCACGCGGCGGTTTCGCCGCTACCACGATGCGATCCGCGAACTCGCCGCGCCGCGGTTGTTCGAGAACAGGTTGTGCTTCCGGCTGACCGGGCTGGACCGATCAGCGCGCGCGATCCGGATGACCTTCGGGCACATGGGCTTTTTCGACTCGATGGACACCAACGAGGCGCTCGCGCACGAAACCGCACTGCACCACCTGAGTCGGGATCAACACGACCAAGTGATCACCACCAAACCGTCGTGGCGGAACCTGGCCTTCCGCAAGCTGATCGCCGACCCGTCCGACCTGACTCGCCGTCCGCTCATGGGCGCCGTCGGTACCCTCACGATCCGCGGCGGCGAATCCCCCAGCATGGTGCTCCATCAGCGAGACGGCGGACGAGTCGCCGGCGGCGGTGGCATGACCCACCTCGTGCCAGCCGGGATCTTCCAGCCCTCCAGCGTCCTGCCCGCCGCAGTTGCCGGGGACTTCTCCTTGTGGCGCAACATCGAACGGGAACTCGCCGAGGAACTTCTCGGGCACGACGAATACGACGGCAGCGGACATCCCATCGCCTACAGCGAACTCGAACCCTTTGCCACCCTTGATGATGCCTACTGTCGCGGCGACATCCGGGTCTGGTACCTCGGCCTCACACTCGACGCGCTGACCCTCTGCGGAGACATCCTGACCGTCGCAGTCATCGAGCCGGATCTCTACGACACCATGTTCGCCAATGCCGTCAGCTCGAACTCCGAAGGCGCAGTCTCGACCCGCGCCCTCCCATTCGAACAGACACGCTACGCGACCTCCGGGAACAGGGCCGCCTCTCACCGGGCGCCGCCGCAGCACTACATCTGGCGTGGACCCACCGCGCGACGTTCTTTCCCCGGTAAGGCCACCTGGCACAGGGAATTCGTGGAACTGCGGCGCCGTGCCGCCTGCTGGTGCGGCGGGTCTCGTCGTGGATTTTGGATCTCCACATGCCGTTGGCGCGCTTGAGTTTCGGGGCAGTGGGAGCCGGGCCGCCTCCTACGCCCAGTCGACGGCGAAGTCCCGGAATCCGCGGGCGGCAGCGGCCCGTTCGGCTTCGGCTTCGAGGTCAGCGCGGTCTTTGCCCCGTAACGGGTCGAAGGCGGTGACGGTGAACCGCAGCCGTTTGCCACTGGCCTTCGTGCGCCAGACGCCGAGGATCTCGCCGTCCACCAGCACCGCGCCGGGGCTGCCGATGATCTTCCAGACTTCCTTGGCGCGTGCCTTGTCCGGAACGAGCACCGCCTTGTCGCGACCCTGGGTGAACGGGTCGAGCGGCGGCAGCAGCCGGACACCGCGTGGGGTGGGCGGATTCTCCAGTGCTGTCAGCTGATCCGTGGGCACGAAAGTACGCCGCCCGGCCACGCGGACCTCGGTGAGCCGGTCCGAGGGCCATATCTCGGTGACGCACGAGCGTGCGGAACCGGTGAACCCGGCGGCGTCCCCGGGCGTCGCCGGACCGTTGAATCGGAGGTAGCGCTCCAGTACCCGGGCCGCGGCCTCCGGTGCCGGGCTGGTGGACATGCGCTCACGGCCTTCGAGCGGTGCGAGGGTCGCCGGTGTCTGGCCCGCTTCCAGCCGGACTCCACCGTGGACAGTCGCCAGCCGCATCAGCTGTTCGTGTACGTGGGTGGCGCCGCAGCCGCGACACCAGCGGGAGAACGACGGCGGTATCAGCTTCGTGATCGCGGCGCTCACGGCGCCTTTGGTCATCGGGCGGGTCACGACTTTGCGAATGGCGCGCGCGGTTTCGAAGAGAACGTCCACAGCGGACACTCCGGTGTCGCTCAGCTCCTTCTTCTGCCACATCATCCGGGAAAGGGCGTCCTGATCGTTGAGCGGGACCAATGCGGACACCAGTTCCGGAAGCTCGGTCCGCCGGTGGAAGTGCGGTGCGCCGCGGTGCGACCACACGAGGGCGAGCCGGTCATCGTCCACAAGAGACTCCGGAGTGACCGGGGTGGACAGCCGGGCGGCGAGGGAGAGCAGGGCGGTGTCGCGCATGCTGTCCTGCAGGCCGAGATCGAGCAACGGCAGTTCGGTCACCTCGCCGGCGGACCGGTGCAGCCCGTGTTCGGCGATCCGGTAGGCCAAGGCCTGTTCGCGTGGTATGTCCGGCATGGCGTCTCTCCTTCGGTACGAGAAGTCTAAGCCAGCCGCGGGAATACGCGCACCAGAACGGGCGCGGCCTGCCCGGTGCCGAGTTGCTCCCGCAGCCGGGCGGAGCCGTCCGGGAGGAACGGGGCGAGTTCGGCGGCCAGGATCCGGCAGGTTCGGATCGCGGTGCCGAGCGCCCGGCCCAGTTCCTCGCCGTCGAGCGTCCACGGCTTGGCGTACTCGACGAACCGGTTGGCGCCGGCGATCACGTCGACCAGCGCGGTGGTCGCCGCGCGGAAGTCGAAGCGGGCCAACGCGGAATCGATTCGAGCGGCCAGCGTCACCGCGCTGTCGAGCGGTGGCGCGTCGGCGACGCGGCCTCCGTGACGCCGGTGCGTGAGCGACAGCACGCGGTGGGCCAGGTTGCCCAGGCCATTGGCCAATTCCTGATCGGCCCTGGCGACCAGCCGCGCCTCGGTGAAATCGGTTTCACCGAGCGCCGGCACCTCGCGCAGCAGCCACCAGCGCACGGCGTCCACGCCGTACCGGTCGATCAGCTCGACGGGCCGGATCGCGTTACCGGCGCTTTTGGCGATCTTCGCCCCGTTCACAGTCAGGTAGTCATGTACGAAGATGGTGTCCGGCAACGGTTCTCCCGCCGACAGCAGCAACGCGGGCCAGCACACGGCGTGGAACCGCAAGATCCCCTTGCCGATCACGTGCACGCGTTCGGCAGCGCCGGCCCAGCGCGTGGGGTTCGCGGTGAGGTAGCCGGCCAGCGCGTCCCACCAGACGTAGATCACCTGGCTCGGATCGCCGGGGACCGGGATGCCCCAGCCGTCCGAGCGCGCGGCGGGCCGGGACACGCTGAGGTCGGCCAGCCCGGCACGCACGAAGGCCACCGCCTCCCGGCGCCGCGCAGCCGGTTCGATCCGGATCCGGCCGGATTCCAGCAGGTCCAGGATCCGGTCGCGATAGCGGGAAAGGCGGAAGAACCAGTTCCGCTCGGTCACCGGCTCGGGCGGGACGCGGTGCTCGGGACACCGTCGGTCGACCAGCTCGTCTTCGGCGTAGAATTGTTCGCAGCCCGCGCAGTACCGGCCTTGGTAATCACGCAGGTAGAAGTCGCTTCGCGCGGCGCCGGCCTGCCACAACCGGCGGACTCCGTCGGGGTGCCGCTGGTCGGTGCTGGTGCGGATGAAGTCGTCGACGGCGAGGCCGAGCGGCTCTCCCAGGGCGGCGAACCGGGCGGCGCCGCGGTCCACGAACTCCCGCACGGGCAAACCCTCCGCCTTTGCCGTGGTGACGTTCTTGAGCGCGTTGTCGTCCGTGCCCGTCTGGAGGTGGACGGGGTGCCCGCGGAGCCGCCGATGCCGGGCGATCACATCGGCCTGGACCAGTTCGAGTGCGTGTCCGAGGTGCGGTTCGGCGTTGACGTACGGGATGGCGGTGGTGATGCAGCAGGTCATCGTGTTCCTCTCCGCCCGGCCTTCGGCGGAGAGGGAAACCCCGGCGCGGGCCGGGACTCGATCTGGTGTCAGCGCACGCCGACGGACCCCGGGACGGGGTTCGGCATCGGCTTCGAGTACGTGCGCATGCCCGCATCGTGACAGAGCCATCGGCCGTCGCTCACCCGCTTTTCCGGGCACCACCCGTCGCCGTTCAGCCGATCCGGTGGTCGAAGGTGTAGGTGACGGCGTCCTCACCGTGTACCCCGTGCGCGGTTCCGCTGCCGGAGAGGCCGGTCAGTTCGCCCGTGCCGGAGCCGGGCACGACCTCGAACGTGGACCGCACCGTCTCCAGATCGAAGCTCCATTCGTGCCGGACCAGGAAGGTGCCGCGGCGGCCGGCGAGGGTGCCGTCGAACCGTTCGAATCCGGGTGACGTGGTGCCGCCGCCGTCGTAGCCCTCGCCGGGGTAGTACAGCAGGTAATCACTGGTCGTTTCGCCCTCGAACTCGCCGGTGTAGGTCATCGCGGCGTGCACCGCGGCCACCCGTGGGCCGCCTTCGGTACCGCTGACCAGGTGCTCTTCCCATTTCGTCATGGTGAAAGTGTTCATGGGGGTAGTTCACCAGCCATTCCTGTCATCTTCTGTCAGGTATTTCGGCCATACTTGTCACCATGCGTGCCGGCCGTCTGCTCACCGCTCTTCTGCTGCTGCAGAACCGTGGCCGGATGACCGCCGAGGAGCTGGCCGCGGAGCTGGAGGTCTCGGTGCGCACGGTGTACCGGGACATCGAGGCGCTGTCCGCCTCGGGCGTGCCGGTGTACGCCGACCGCGGGCGCAACGGCGGCTATCAGCTCGTCGCCGGGTATCGGACCCGGCTGACCGGGCTCACCGAGGAGGAGGCGCAATCGCTTTCGTTGGCCGGGTTGCCGTCCGCGGCTGCGGAGCTGGGGCTGGGCACGGTGCTCGCGGCGGCCCAGCTGAAGCTGTCCGCGGCGTTGCCGCCGGAGCTGCGTGGCCGGGCCGGGCGAATCGCCGAACGGTTCCACCTCGACGTGCCGGGCTGGCACCGGGGTATCGAAAGCCTGCCGGTGCTGTCCGCCGTCGCCGACGCGGTGTGGTCGGCGCGCCGGATCCGGGTGCGCTACGAAAGGTGGGGACCGCGCGAGGTCGAACGCACGCTGGAGCCGCTCGGCCTGGTCCTCAAGGCGGGCAACTGGTATGTGGTTGCCCGCAGCGCCGCGGCCGAGCGCACCTACCGGGTCTCGCGCATCCGCGAGCTGACCGATCTCGGCGAGCAGTTCGAGCGACCGGCGGAATTCGACCTCGCCGGTTACTGGCAGGAGTGGTCCGCGCAGTTCGAACGGCGCATGTATTCACGGACCGCGACGGTGCGGCTGTCTCCGCGCGCGCAGGCTCTCGTACCGTTCTACGCGGGCAGTGTGGGTGCCCGGGCTTTGCAGGCGGCGCTCGACGGCGGGGCCGAACCCGACGGCGAGGGCTGGCTCACCATCCGGCTGCCGGTCGAGCCGGGGGAGCCGGCGATCGGCGAGTTGCTGCGCTTCGGCCCGCACCTGGAGGTGCTCGAACCCGCGGATCTGCGGGCAGAAGTGGCCGCGGCGATCGAGGAGATGGGCAGGATTCATGGCTGAACTGGACGGCGTACGGATCGGTGTCACCGCCGAACGCCGCGCGGACGACCTGATCGGCGCCCTGGTCCGATACGGCGCGGAGGTCCGGCACGCGCCGACCATCACGATCGTGCCCCTTGACGACGATCCTCAGCTACGCCGTGGCACGGAAGACGTCCTGACCGCGCCGGTCGGCTTCACCGCGATCACCACGGGTGCAGGGTTCCGCGGCTGGCTGGACGCTGCGGACGGCTGGGGGCGCAAGGACGAGTTGTTGCACGCTCTGTCTGCTTCGCGCATCTTCGCGCGCGGCCCGAAGGCTGTGGGCGCGTTACGCGGTGCGGGGTTGCGCGAGGAGTACTCAGCGCCCGACGAAAGCAACGAGGAACTCTTCGGCGTGCTCACCGCTGCGGGCGTCGCGGGCGTACGCGTCGCTGTGCAGCTGCACGGTACGACGCTGCCCGAGTTTCTCGACCCGCTTACTGCGGCAGGGGCCTCTGTAGTCGCCGTACAGCCTTACCGTTGGCATTCGCCGCCGAACACCGCGCCGGTGTTCTCCTTGATCCACGAAGTGCTGTCGGGCGAACTCGAAGCACTGGTGTTCACGAGCGCTCCCGCGGCGACCAACTTCCTCACCCTCGCCAACGAACTCGGCCGCGGCGACGAGCTACGCGCTGTGCTGCGCCGTGGCACGACCGTCTGCGCGTGCGTCGGACCGGTCACTGCGGCGCCGTTGGAAGCCGTCGGTATCCGTACGCTGCAACCCGAACGGCAGCGGCTGGGTGCGTTGGTGAAGCTGCTGGTCCGCCGTTTCGGAGGGCTGTGAAGGGACCCTTCACGGATGCTGAGGCCAGGGTTCCGGCAAAGTCGGTGTAGAGGTCCGTGAAGGGTCCCTTCACGGACTCTGAGTCTGTGAAGGGTCCCTTCACAGACCCGAAACCGGTCCGGCGCACGCTACGAGGTGGTCGCACACACCTCCGCATCGCCCACTGCCGGGTCCCCGACCAACTTTGCCGACACCCTGGATGCTGAGTCTGTGAAGGGTCCCTTCACAGCTTTGGGGTTAAGCCGTGGCGCGTTCGCGGCCGACGGCGTCCTCGCTCATGCCCTGGCGCCAGTAGCCGGTGAAGCAGATCGAGGTCTTGTCGAAGCCCCGCTCCCGGACCAGGTGGCGGCGGACCAGCTTGACGACGCTTGCTTCGCCGGACACCCACGCGTACGGGGCGCCGCCGGGCAGATCTGCCGCGCGTACGGCGTCCAGCAGCGATTCGCCGTGTGGGCGAGCGCCGCGAACCACCCAGTGCAGCTTCACCGTGGCGTCGGTCGTGAAGGTCTGACGCTCGCCGCTGTCCGGGATTTCCACGTACACGGTTGCGCGCGCCGAGTTGGGCAACGCTTCGAGGATCGCGCCGATTGCGGGCAGCGCCGTCTCGTCGCCCACCAACAGCTGCCAGCCGGTGCCGTCTGGGACCTCGTACAGGCCGTGCGGGCCGACGAAGGCGACCTGTGAACCCACTTCCGCCTGCTCGGCCCACGTCGAAGCCGGGCCACCGCTTTCCGCGTGCAGCACGAAGTCCACGTCTACTTCGCCGCTTTCCGGTCGCGCGGCGCGGACGGTGTACGTACGCATGTGCGGCCGAACTTCGTCCGGCATCGCCAGGTACGTGCGATACCACGACAGAACCTCGCCACCAGTCGCCGGCGGCGGTAGCTCAGGGCGCTGCTGACCGGCAAGTGGGAAGAAGATCTTCATGTACGCGTCCGGAGCGGCCGGCCCCGCGGAGGCGAGGCTCGGGCAGTCGAACGTGATGCGAGCCATGTTCGGCGTGACCCGGCGCACCGCGGTGACCCGGCCGTGGTGATAGTTCAAGGTGCCCATTAGGTCAGGCTAACCTAAAAAACCGCCGATTAAAACAGGGTGTCAGGGCCATCCGCCGAGTCTGGTTCGACCTGTCGGCGGTACTTCCGCAGGTCCACCCGTGGACCGTCGGCGAGCACGCCTTCCGCCCGCAGCCGCTCCAGCTGTTCGTGCGCGAGGTGCGGCGCGGGGGTTCCGTCCGCGCGCAGGATCCGATGCCAGGGCAAGTCGTGACCGTCCTCCGCGAGGACGCGTCCGACCAGGCGCGGGGACGGCGCACCGCTGAGCGCTGCGATGTCGCCGTACGTCGCGACGGTCCCCGCGGGTACGCCGGTGATGACCGCGCGTATCCGCTCGTGCAGTTCGTCGTCCATAACCCAGCAGACTACGAGGAGCGATACTCCGGCCGAGCGGTGTGCCGGTGCATCACCCGAGTGGGTCGACATGGTTCCATCGCTGATGTGCACGTGCGGAGAACAGGGACCGGACAGGCGCGCCTGGTGCGCCCGCCGGTCCCCGTCATACCCACGTTCACCTGGGACGACGGCGCACGCCGGGTGCTGGCGGGCACGGCCGGGTTCAGCCGGGTCCTCGGCGGTCCGGGCACCGGCAAGACGGCGTTGCTCGCCACGGCCGCGGCCCGCCGGATCGCTGAAGGTGCGGACCCGGAATCCGTGCTCGTCCTCACCACTTCGCGTAAGGCGGCCGACGCGCTCCGCGCCGACATCACGCGACGGCTGACTTCGGACCCCGGCTCACGGTCCGCGCTGCCGCGCACCGTGAGCGAACCGCTGGTCCGCACCGTGCATTCCTACGCTTTTTCGTTGCTGCGTCTCGAAGCGCGGGCCGAGGAGCTGCCTCCGCCGCGGTTGCTGGCCGGCGCCGAACAGGACGTGGTCGTGCGTGAGCTGCTCGAAGGCGACCTGGACGGCGGCGCGCTCGGCTGGCCGGAGCAGCTGCGTCCCGCGCTCACCGTGCCCGGTTTTGCCGAAGAGCTGCGCGACCTGCTGATGCGGGCCGCCGAACGCGGGCTCGGGCCGGAGGATCTGGCCGAGCTGGGGCGTCGCCAGGACCGCGAGGAGTGGATCGCGGCCGGGCGGTTCTGGGCGCAGTACGAGGAGGTCACCCAGCTGCAGGGGGCCGCGCTGGGGCAGCGGGGCGCGCCCGCGCTCGACGCGGCCGAGCTGGTCACCTCGGCGCTGCTCGCCCTGGAGGACGACGAAGAGCTGCGGGACCGCGAGCGCAACCGGGTGCGCCACTTGTTCGTGGACGACGCGCACCACCTCGATCCGTTGCAGATCCAGCTGATCCGTACGATCGGGCACACCGCGGCCGAGTTCGTCGTGGCGGGCGACCCGGACCAGTCGGTGTTCTCCTTCCGTGGGGCGGATCCGCGACTGTTCGCGGACGCCGACACCGACGGCGACCGCACCGTGGTGCTGACCGTCTCGCACCGTCTCGCGCCGACCGTCCGCGCCGCGGTGGCGAAGCTCGGCGCTACCCTGCCAGGTGCTTCGGCACACCGCAAACTTCTTAGCCCACAAGGGAAACGAGGCGGACGGGTCCGGGTGCGGCTGATGCCGACGCCGGCCGCGGAGGCGAGCTGGATCGCCGACCAGCTGCGGCGCGCGCACCTGGTGGACGGGGTGGCGTGGGCGGACATGGCGGTGCTGGTCCGGTCCCCGGCACGCACTTTCCTGGTGCTGCAGCGTGCTTTGCGGGCGGCGGGGGTGCCGATCGGCTCGGCGACCGAGGAGCTCCCGCTGGCCAGGCATTCCGCGGTCCGGCCGTTGCTGGCGGTGCTGCGGGTGGCCGCGGAGCCGGACCTGCTGGACGTCGAGCTCGCGGAAATGCTGCTCTCCTCGACGCTCGGCGGGGCCGATCCGCTCGCGCTGCGCCGGTTGCGCCGGGGCCTGCGCCGGTTGGAGCTGGCCGGTGGCGGACAGCGCGCCAGCGACGAACTGCTGGTCGAAGCCTTGCGTGGTGGGGACATCCTGGCCGGGCTCGCGGACGTGGAGGCCATGCCGGTTCGCCGGGTGGCCACGCTGCTGAGCGTCACGCATCAGGCAGTGCGCCGCGAAGAAGGCGTCGAGCAGGTGCTGTGGGAGCTGTGGCAGGCAAGTGGGCTGCAGGACCGGATGCTGCGGTTGGTCGAGCGTGGTGGTTCGCTTGGTGCACAGGCGGATCGGGATCTGGACGCCGTGGTGGCCTTGTTCGACGCAGCCGGCCGCTACGCGGATCGGTTGCCCAAGGCGAGCGTCGCGGCGTTCGCGGACTATCTTTCCTCGCAGAACATCGCGGGGGACACGCTCGCGCCTGCGGCGATTCCGGGTGAAGGAGTCTCGCTGCTCACCGCGCATGCCGCTGCCGGTCGTGAATGGACAGTGGTCGCTGTGGCGGGTGTCCAAGAGGGAACGTGGCCGGATTTGCGGCTGCGCGGCTCGTTGCTGGGTGTCGAGCGACTGGTCGATCTGCTGTCCGGAGTGGACGAACACGACCGGGTGTCCGCCATCGCGCCGATCCTCGCCGAGGAACGGCGGCTGTTCTACCTCGCCGCGAGCCGGGCGCGCCGGACGCTGCTGGTCACCGCGGTGGCCGGATCCGACGAGCAGCCGTCCCGGTTTCTGGATGAGCTGGAGGAGAACGGTGCCGATGACGGCGCGCTCGACTCGCGGATGAAACCACCGGGGCGCTCGCTGGTCCTGGCCGAGCTGGTCGGCGAGCTGCGCGAGGTGGTGTGCGACGAGAAGACCGAGCCACAGCGCCGGGAGCGCGCCGCCACGCAGCTCGCCCGCCTCGCCGCGGCCGGGGTGCCGGGGGCGCATCCGAATACCTGGTACGGCCTGCTCGGTCCGTCCACAGCGGACCCGGTGCACGGACCCGGTGACCTGATGCGGATCTCTCCGTCCACTGTGGAAATTCTGGTCAAATGCCCGCTGCGCTGGCTGATCGAGCGGCACGGCGGCAGTGACCCGGCACAGCTGGCCGCGGTCACCGGCACGCTCGTGCACGGGCTGGCGCAAGCCGTGGCCGGGGGCAGTACCGAGGAGCAGATCCAGGCCGCGCTTGACGAAGCCTGGGCACGGGTCGACGCCGGTGCGCCGTGGTTCTCCCGGCGTGAGCGGTCCCGGGTCGAGCAGATGCTGCGGAACTTCGTGACCTGGCTGGAGGTTTCCCGGCGCGAGCTGATCGAGGCCGGGGTCGAACAGGACATCGAGGTCGAGCTGCCGATGGGCGACGGCGAGGTGCGCGTGCTGCTGCGCGGCCGGGTCGACCGGGTGGAGCTGGACAAGAACGGCCGCCCGGTGATCGTGGACATCAAGACCGGCAAGGTGCCGGTTTCCGCCGCGGACGCGGAAAAGCACCCGCAGCTGGCGGCCTACCAGCTCGCGGTGCTGCTCGGGGCGATCGAGGGCAAGCAGGCGCCGGGCGGTGCGCGGCTGGTGTATGTCGCGAAGCAGAACAACAAAACCGGTGCCACCCAACGGGATCAGCCGCCGCTCGACGAGGAGGCCGGACGGGAGTGGCTGGACCTCGTGCGCTCGGCCGCGGGCGCCGCGGCCGGTCCGGACTACCAGGCGCACGAGAACGCCGACTGTGACCGGTGCCCGGCCCGCGGCTGCTGCCCGCTGCGCCCGGAGGGCAGGCAGGTGACCGGGCCGTGAGCGGATTGCCCGCGGCGAACCCGGTTGCACCCGCGGAGATCGCCGACGCGCTGGGTCTGCATCGGCCGACCCCGGAACAGGCGACGGTGATCGCGTCCCCGGTGGAACCGTCGCTGGTGGTCGCCGGCGCCGGTGCGGGAAAGACCGAGACCATGGCCGCCCGGGTGGTCTGGCTGGTCGCGAACGGCGTGGTGAGCCCGGAACGCGTACTCGGCCTCACCTTCACCCGCAAGGCTGCCCGTCAGCTCGGCGAACGCGTGCGTGCCCGGCTGCGACGGCTGGCCGGTTCCGGGCTGCTCGACCGCATCGATCCGAGTGGCGGGCTCCGCGCGACCGTGGTGGCGGGCGAGCCGACCGTGCTGACTTATCACGCGTACGCCGGGAGGCTGCTGTCCGAGCACGGGTTGCGGCTGCCGGTGCAACCCGGGGTCCGGTTGTTGTCCGAGACCTCGTCGTGGCAGCTCGCGCACCGGGTTGTGTCTACTTGGGACAATGACCTGGACACCGACCGGGTGCCCCCGACCGTCACCGCGCAGCTGCTCGCGCTGGCCGGAGAACTGGGCGAGCACCTGGTGGAGACGGACAAGCTCGCACAGTACACCGCCTGGCTGTGCGAAGTGATCGAGAACGCACCGCGTGCCAAGGGGCAGCGGGCCGCGCTTCCGGTCAAACTGCAGGAAGTGCTTTCCGCGCAACGGTTCCGGCTCGCCCTGCTGCCGCTGGTCGAGGACTACCATCGGCGCAAACGAGCCGAGGGCGCGCTGGACTTCGCCGACCAGATGTCGCTGGCTGCGCAACTGGCCGAGGGCTATCCGGCCGTGGTGACCGGGGAACGTGAACGGTACGGCGCGGTGCTGCTCGACGAGTACCAGGACACCGGGCACGCGCAACGAGTGCTGCTGCGGTCGTTGTTCGGCGGTGACGGGCATCCGGCGATGCCGGTGACCGCGGTGGGCGACCCGGCGCAGGCGATCTACGGCTGGCGTGGGGCGAGTGCAGCCAACCTGCCGCGGTTCACCACCGACTTTCCACGCCATGGCGGGCAAAAACTCGTTCCGGCGCACGAATTCGGTCTGCTCACCAGTTTCCGCAATCCACCGGAGGTACTGGCACTGGCCAACGCGATCTCCGAGCCACTGCGGCAGCGGGGGCTCGGCGTGGAGCGGCTGCGATCCCGCGAGGGCGCGGGACCGGCGGACATCGAGGTTGCGCTGCTGTCCGACGTCCGGGCGGAACGGGAATGGGTGGCCGATGCGCTGGCCCGGCGCTGGCACGCGGAGCGTGAAGAGACCGGCAAACCGCCCTCCGCCGCGGTGCTGGTGCGCCGCCGTGCCGACATGGCGCCGATCGCCGCCGAACTGCGGATGCGCGGCCTGCCGGTGGAAGTCGTCGGGCTGGGCGGGCTGCTCGACGAACCGGAAGTCGCCGATCTGGTCGCCACCCTGCGGGTGCTGGCCGACCCGTTGGCGGGCAGTGCGGCCGCGCGGTTGCTCACCGGCTCGCGCTGGCGGATCGCGGCCGCCGACGTGGCCGCGCTGTGGCGGCGGGCCAACGAACTCTCCTCACCGGCGCCGCGCACCGAGGGCGGGGATGAGCCGGTGCTGGTGGCCGAGCGCGCCGAGCAGGCCGGGCTGATCGACGCGGTGGACGAACCCGGTGCGCCGGAACGTTATTCCGCGGACGGCTACCGGCGGATACGGCGGGTGGGTGCGGAACTGACCGCGCTGCGCCGCCGTCTGGACCAGTCGCTGCCGGAACTCGTCGCCGACGTCGAACGCACCATGCTGCTCGACGTCGAATCGCTCGCGCGTCCCGGTTCGGCAGGGCGAGCGCACCTGGACGCTTTCGCCGAGGTGGTCACCGACTACGCGGAGACCGCGCCCACCGCGACGCTTCTGTCCTTTGTGGACTACTTGACCACGGCGGTGCATGCGGAAGACGGGCTCACCCCCGGTGAAGTGCAAGTCGTACCCGACCGGGTGCAGGTGCTGACCGTGCACTCCGCGAAGGGGCTGGAGTGGGAAGTGGTCGCGGTGCCGCATCTGGTGGCCGAGGTGTTTCCGAGCAAGCGACGGTCGTCGTCCTGGTTGCGTACTTCTACCGCGTTGCCCGCGCATCTGCGTGGTGACTTCGCCGATCTGCCGAAACTGCAAGTGTCCGAAGGGTTTGACCGCAAGGAAGTCCAGGAAGCGCTTGAACTGCACGAAGAGGGCTTCGTTGCGAAAGAGGCCGACGAGGAGCGTCGGCTGTGTTACGTCGCACTGACTCGTTCCGAGCGTGCGCTGCTCGTTTCTGGGCACTGGTGGAACGAAAGCAGCGCGCGGGCCAAGGGGCCGTCGGTTTTCCTGACCGAGATCGCCGAAGTACTGCGTACGGCCGAGACGCCGCTGGGCGTGCTTGCCGCTTGGGCCGACGAGCCGGGGGAGGACGAGGAAAACCCGCTCGTGGCCGATTCCCGCACGGCGACCTGGCCGGTCGACCCACTCGGCGAACGGCGTACCGGCGTGAGTGCCGGGGTGGCCATGGTGCTCGCGGAAATGACCGCATTGGCGGAAAAACCCGAGCCGGAGCCGATTCCGGCGGCCGACGATGACGAGATCCCGCTGCCTCCGGAGCCGGAAGAGGAATTCCCCGACGACGAGTACACAGAGGACGATGCGGACCCGGTCGATCCGGACGACCCGGACGGCTGGGTGGCCGACACCGACGTGCTGCTCGCCGAACGTGCCCGCGCTCAGTCCACTGTGGAGCGTGTGGTCCTGCCCGCGCACCTGAGCGTGAGCCAGCTGGTCGATCTCGCCGCCGATCCGGCCGCGCTGGCCCGGCGGCTACGTCGGCCGCTTCCGTTGCCGCCCAGCACTTTCGCTCGCCGGGGTACGGCCTTCCACAGCTGGCTGGAACAGCGATTCACCGGCGACGGCCTGCTGGAGATCGACGATCTGCCCGGCGCCGCGGACCACGGCGCGGCCCCGGACAGCGATTTCGCGGACCTGCAAGAAGCTTTCGAGCGCAGCGATTGGGCCGACCGCGTGCCGGTCGCCGTGGAAGTGCCGTTTTCCGCCGACGTGGAAGGCATCACCGTGCGCGGGCGGATGGACGCGGTGTACCCGGACCCGGACGGCGGCTGGACCGTGGTCGACTGGAAGACCGGCGCGGTACCTACGGCCGAACGCCTGCCCGCGCTGGCCGTGCAGCTCGGCGCGTACCGGCTGGCCTGGGCGGCGCTGCGAAAGGTCCCGGTGGACCGGGTCCGCGCGGCCTTCCACTACGTGCGCCACGACCACACCCTGCGCCCGGCCGACCTGCTGGACGCCGAAGGCCTGCGCGCGTTACTGCGTGAGGTGCCGCCGGAATGACACGCACCCGCCCCAGCCACACTCGCGCTCCGCGCTCCGGTCCGAGGCTGTGAAGGGACCCTTCACAGCCTCGGAGTCCAGGGTTCCGGCAAAGTCGGTGTAGAGGTCCGTGAAGGGACCCTTCACGGACTCTGAGTCTGTGAAGGGTCCCTTCACAGACCCGAAACCGGTCCGGCGCACGCCACGAGGTGGTCGCACACACCTCCGCATCGCCCACTGCCGGGTCCCCGACCAACTTTGCCGGGGCCCTGGCCTCGGAGTCCGTGAAGGGACCCTTCACAGCCCTCCGCAGCAGGTGAGCCGTGGGGTCGTGGCGAACTGTGCGGCCGGTGACCGTGGGATATCCTCCCGTTCGTGCGTGACGGCGGGGTGCCGGAGCAGGGCAAACGGGGAAAACGAAGGCACGGTGAAATGAAGGCTCTGCGGCGGCTGCCGCTCAACGTCCGGCTCAACGACCGGCCCGACCACGAGCTCGTCGGCGTGATCAGGATGCCCGAGCTGACCGTCAGCCCGATGCGCTCGATCGTCAAGCGGATCATCGGCGCGCTGCTGGCCCTGCTGGCCACGGTGCTGATCGTGTACGCCGACCGCGGTGGCTACCGCGACGCGAACGGCGACGGGGTGTCCTTCCTGGACGCGATCTACTACTCGACCGTTTCGCTGTCCACCACCGGCTACGGCGACATCGCCCCGGCGACCGATTCGGCCCGGCTGGTGAACATCGTGATCATCACCCCGCTGCGGGTGCTCTTCCTGATCGTCCTCGTCGGTACCACGCTGGAGGTGCTCACCGAGCGCTCCCGGCAGGCATTCAAGATCCAGAAGTGGAGGACGAAGGTGCGCGACCACACCGTCGTCGTCGGATTCGGCACCAAGGGCCGCTCGGCGATCAACGCCCTGCTCGGCGACGAGGAGGTCCAGCCGAACCAGATCGTCGTGGTGGACACCGATCAGCAGGCGCTGGACGCGGCGAGCGCGCTCGGCCTGGTGACCGTGCACGGTTCGGCCACCCGCGCCGACGTGCTGCGGGTCGCCGGCGCCCACCACGCGCGCGCCGTCGTGGTCGCGCCGAACCGGGACGACACCGCGGTGCTGGTCACGCTGACCGCGCGGGAGCTGGCGCCGAAGGCGCACATCGTGGCGTCCGTGCGGGAGGCGGAGAACGTCCACCTGCTCAAGCAGTCGGGCGCGAACCAGGTGGTGGTTTCGAGCGAGACCGCCGGCCGGCTGCTCGGCATGGCGACTTCGAGCCCGCTCGTGGTGGACATGGTCGAGGACCTGCTGACCCCGGAGTCCGGGCTGGCCATCGCGGAACGCCCGGTGGAACCGGCCGAGGAGGGCGGTTCGCCGCGGCACCTGCCCGACATCGTGCTCGGCCTGGTCCGCGGCGGGGTGCTCTACCGGGTGGACGCCCCGCAGTCGGACGCGATCGAACCGGGTGACCGGCTGGTCTACGTCAAGAAGGTCACCCAGGTCGACGAGATCGAGCGCTGAACCGGTGTGACATGGCCGACGCCGGATTCCGGCGCACGGCCGGGTTCGCCGCCGGAAGCCCAGCTAGGGCTGCCGCACCGGGCTCACCCGGACGCGGCCGGCGCGCTGGGTTTTGCCCGGGCGATCTGGAAGCATGGCGGCGTGCAGGTTTCCGACCCAGCGAGCAAGAGCCCGGTCCAGCGGTGGCTGCAGGTGGGCATCCCGGTGGTCACCGGCGTGGCCATCGTGCTGCTCGCCTGGTTCGCCGGCCCGGGCCTGTTCGGGATCGCCCCGCAGGCCGCGGGTGCCCCGGTCGCCGCGCAGGTCACCAAGCCGGTCGACTGCACGGGCGGCGGCAGCGGCGAGGCGGTGCGGTTCCAGCTCGGCGGCAAGACCCGCGAGGGCACCCTGGACAGCTGCGGCCACGGCAAGGACGAACACGTCCAGGTGGTCGTGCCGGACAACGCGGCGGCCGAGGGCATGGTGGCGGTCACCGCCGCCGACGCGACCAGCGGTTCGCACGACCCGCGTGCCCCGATCGCGCTGGTGCTGCTGGTGTTCGCCTGCTTCTGCGGCGGGATGTACGCGTTCCTGGTGATCCGCGGCTCCGGGCGGCTGGCCCTGCTGAGCAGCTGATCAGCTCACCGCGGACGAGGGCGCGGAGAAGGTGTTGCAGTCGATGATCCGGTTGTCCTTCGCGCCGGTCCGCCACCACTGCGCGTAGTGCGCGTTGGTGCCGTGGTCGTGGCTGCGTGAGGTGTTGTCCCCGCGGGTTTCCTGGTCGTTCCAAGCCTTGTTGTACATGTCGCGGGTGACGGAGCCCTGGTCGACGTGCGCGCCGAGGAACATGCCGGAGAAGCACTGCGCCTGCAGTTCCTTGCGCCGGGACAGCTCCAGCCCGGTCGCGCTGTTCTGGCCCGCGGCGTAGATCTTCTGCCAGACCGCGTCCATGATGCCCGCGACCTCCTGCACATGGTGGCCGTACTCGTGCGCGAACAACGCCAGGTAGACGCCGGGGTTGTTGCCGTACTGGTCGGTTTGCAGGCCCTTGAACGGGACGTACAGGTTGTTCTCGCAGTAATAGGCCGCGGTCGCGATGCCGACCTGGATGGTGCCGCAGGCGGTCTCGAAGCTCGGGCCGGTCGGGAAGTGCAGCGCGGGTGGGGTGAACGGGAGGTTGTAGGCCTCCAGGAACGGCCCCCACGCGGCGTCGAGGCATTTGCTCGCCGTGGTGAAGAAGGCCTCCGCGCCGTCCTGTGTGCTCTGCCAGGCGGGCAGCTCGCAGGAGAGATTCTTCAGCCCGGCGTTCGGATCCTGCAGGATCGGGTGCTCGCTCAGTTCGAGGATCTTGTGCGGGCCGGACTCGGTCGAGGTGGAGGACGGGACGCGGGAGCTGGTCGGCGCCCGTGACGGGCTGTTCGCCGGGCTGTTGTTCGGCGGCAGCTCGAATGCCGAGGTGGGCGCTTGCGGGCTCTGAAGTCCGGCGTTGCTGCTCTGCTTGCCGGACCGGTTCAGCGCGACGATCGCCACCACCCCGAGCACCAGCACGACGACCGCGCCGAGGCAGAGCCCGATGATCAGCCCGGTCGGCTTGCGCTGCGGCGGGGGCGGCGGCCGGTGCGGCCACCCGGGCGGTGGCCCCATCGGGGGCGGACCCGCGTGGGTGGCTTGCGGTCCCCTCGGCTGGGCGAGCGGGGGTCCCATCGGCGCGCTGCCCGGAGGCGGTCCCATCAGTGGTCCGGATGGCGGCGGAACGTTCCCTGGCGGCGGGCCGTAGGGCGGTTGCGTCATCAGGACATTCCCGGTGGGTCTCGGCGCGGGCCGGCGTCCCCGGCTCGTCGTTCAGCATATCGGGGGATGCCCCGGGTTCCGCAGCACTTCGCCCGCTTTGCCCCGGTGCCGGGACGTCACCCCAGGTCTGGCCTGGTGCGGAACCCTCTGGAAGAGTGGCGGCTGCAAGTGCAGGGCGGTGCAGACGAGGGGTTTCGATGACTGACACACCCGGTTCGCCCGGTTCCGGCGAGGACTCGCCGACGCCGGGCCAGGGCATTCCGGTGCCCGGGGCGTCCGGGGACGCACAGACCCCGCCACCGGGTGATGCCGGCGCCGGGAAGCCGGACGACGCGGCGGGGGATTCCGGGCAGCCGCCGTCATCCGGTGGGGTAGTGGGGGATTCCGGGCCGCCGGTCACGCTGCCGCCGGACGCCGTCGCGAAGGTTCCCGGGGAGCCGTCGGGCGCTGGACAGCCGCCGCCGGAGATTCCCGCGCAGCCAGAGACCCCCTCGCCGGGTGGATCTGCTCCGCCTGCCGGTGCCGTGCCGCCGGGATGGACGCCGCCGCCGAGCGTGAGCGGGCAGTGGCAGGCCCCCGGTTCGCCACCCCCGCCGCCGTCGCATCCGGGTGGGTACGGCTATGGCCCGCCGCGCGGCTGGAACCCGCGGGGACTCGGCAAGCCGGGCGTGATCGCGTTGCGGCCGTTGAACATCAGCGATCTGCTCGACGGCGCGATCACCGCGATCCGCCGGTATCCGCTGCTCATCCTCGGGGTGTCCGCGATCGTCGCGGTGGTCACCGCGGGGCTGAACCTGGTGGCCTCGCTGCTGATCGTGCCCAATTTCGAGCGGGTGGCCCGGATCGGCCCGGCGGCCACCCAGGCCGAGCAGCTGAACGCGCTGTACAACCTGCTCGGCTCGACGCTGCTGAGCCTGGTCCCGTCGCTGGTGATCGGGCTGCTCGGGCAGGCCTTCCTGACCGGGTTTCTCACCGTGGTGATGGGAAAAGCGGTGCTTGGCCGCCCGGTCGGCTTCCGGTCCGCGATGAGTGAGGCGGCGCCGCGGTTGCTGCGGCTGCTCGTGCTGACCGTGCTGTACGGCGCCGCGGTGCTGGCCGCCTGCGCGGCCGGCGCGGGCGTCGCGGTGCTGCTCGGACTGGCGCTCGGCCCGGTCGCGATCCTGTTCGGGGTGCTGGCGGTGATCCTGCCGGTCATCCCGTACGTGTTCTGGTCGCTGGCCGGCGCGGCGCTGGTGCTCGAACGCGGCACGATCAAGCAGGCGTTCGCCCGCTCGGTCAAGCTGGTGACCGGGTCGTTCTGGCGGGTGTTCGGCGTGCTGCTGCTGGCCGCGATCATCGGCTGGCTGATCACCATGATCATCGGCATCCCGTTCAGCGTCGGTTCGGGTGCCCTCAGCGGCATGTTCGACCCGCAGAACGCGTCGTTGCCGCAGGTGAGCACCGGTGGGCTGGTCCTGCAGTCGGTGGGCGCGGTGATCGCCTCGACCCTCGTCACGCCGTTCACCGCGCTGGTCACCGTGCTGCTCTACATCGACCAGCGGATGCGGCGCGAGGGCATGGACATCGAGCTGGCCAGGGCGGCGGGCCTGCAGCCGCCGCAGGCGTGGTGATCTTCCGGCTCACCGACGTCCCGGTCGACATCGACCGGGACCCGGCTCGGCTGCGGGCGATCGAGGAGCTGCGCGATCCGGCGTACTCGGCCGCGCGGCCGGGGCTGTTCCAGCAGATCATGCAGTGGCTGGGTCAGCGGATCTCCGAGCTGCTGGCCGAGCTGAACGGCGTCCCCGGCGGGCCGCTGGGCGTGCTGCTGGTGCTGGGGCTGCTGATCGTGCTGATTGTCGTGGTGCGGTTGAGGATCGGGCGGGTCGGCCGGGCCGCGCGCGCCGTCGGCGAGGTGTTCACCGGGCGTCGTCGCTCCTCTGACGAGTACCGGCGTGCTGCCGGGGAAGCTGCTGCGCGCGGGCAGCTCGCAGACGCGGTGCGGGAGAGTTTCCGAGCGCTGGTGCGGGGTTTGGAGGAGCGCACGGTGCTTGACGAGCGTTCCGGCCGCACCGCGGACGAGGCCGCCGCGGAAGCCGGTGTGCTGCTGCCGGATCTCGCCGAAGATCTCGCCGCCGCGGCCCGCCTGTTCGACGATGTGCACTACGGCGGACGGCCCGGCACCGAGGCCGGTTACCAAATGCTGACCGGGCTCGACGAGCGTGTCCAGCGGGCGAAGCCGGTTCTGGTGGACGCGTGAGCACTTCGGTTTCCCCTGACCTGCGGCGGATTTGGCGGGGCGCGCGGGTCCCGCTGGCGGTTCTGCTGCTGATCGTGCTGACAGCGCTGGTCCTCGTGCTCAGCCGAGGCGACCAGACCAGCGGCGATCTCGAACCGGGTTCGTACGAGCCGGGCGGCAGTCACGCGCTCGCGCATCTGCTGGAGCAGGAAGGCGTCGAAGTCAACGCCGTGCACACGCTTGCCGAAGCCCGCGATGCGGCCGACGGCGGCACGTTGCTCGTCACCAATCCGGATCTCGTGCCTGGCAACGGGTTGTCCGAGCTGAGCCGTCGTGTCGCGCACCTGGTGCTCATCGCGCCCGGTCCCGGTTCGCTCGCACAGACTGTGCCGTCGGTGAAGGTGGACGGCAGCGGAGCCGACCACGTGCTGGGGCCGGATTGCACCGTCGGCGCGGCTGTCGCCGCGGGCACGGTGACCCTCGGCGGCGGGCATTACCGGACCGGAGACCAAACTGCACGCTTGTGCTACGACGCGACTTTCGTGCGGCTGGGCGGTCCTTCCGGCACGACCACCGTGGTCGGTACCGGAACCCCGTTGACCAACGATCAGATCGCGGACGAGGGCAACGCTGCGTTCGGCATGCGGTTGCTCGGCGATCACCCGCGGCTGGTCTGGTACGTGCCTTCGACCGCGGATCCCGCTTTGGCGAGCCGGCAGAAGCCGTTCGTCGAGCTGATCCCGCCCGGCTGGCGTTACGGTGCGTTCACCGCGGGAATCGCCGTGGTGCTGTTCGCCTTGTGGCGGGCGCGCCGGCTGGGGCCGGTGGTGCGGGAGCCGCTGCCGATCGTGGTGCGGGCGGCGGAAACGGCCGAAGGTCGCGCGCGGCTCTACCGTCGGGGCGGCGCGGCCGGACACGCCGGGGAGACGCTGCGGGAGGCCGCTCGCGGTCGGTTGCGGACGAGACTGGGGCTGCCGCGAGAGGCGGAGCCGTCCGCCGTCGTGGAGACGGTGTGCGCGCGGACCGGCCGGTCCGTGGCAGACGTCGGCGCGGTGCTCTACGGTCCGCCGGTGCCGGACGAGCCCGCGCTCGTCCGGCTGGCGGACGAACTGGACAGGGTGGAACGAGAGGTGGAGCGTTCGTGAGTACCGAACAGGCCCCGGACGACGCGCGCGCGGCGCTGATCGCGTTGCGCGCCGAGGTCGGAAAAGCCGTGGTGGGCAACGACGCGGCGGTCACCGGGCTGATCCTCGCGCTGCTCTGCCGGGGGCACGTGCTGCTCGAAGGCGTACCCGGGATGGCGAAAACGCTGCTGGTACGGGCGCTCGCCGCTTCGCTGGACCTGAAGACCACGCGGGTGCAGTTCACCCCGGACCTGATGCCGGGTGACGTCACCGGGTCCATTGTGTACGACGCGCACAGCGGCGAGTTCTCCTTCCGGGAAGGCCCGGTCTTCACGAACCTGGTGCTCGCCGACGAAATCAACCGCACTCCGCCGAAAACGCAGTCCTCACTGCTGGAAGCGATGGAGGAGCGGCAGGTGTCGATCGACGGGCGGACGCGTCCGCTGCCCGATCCGTTCATCGTGATCGCGACGCAGAACCCGGTGGAGTACGAGGGCACCTACCCGTTGCCCGAAGCGCAGCTGGACCGGTTTCTGCTCAAGCTGACCATGCCCGCTCCGTCGCGAGAGGACGAAGTCGCCATCCTGGTGCGGCACGCGCAGGGGTTCGACCCGCGGGAGCTGGCCGCGGCCGGGGTGCGTCCGGTGGCCGGCGCCGCGGAGCTGGCCGAGGCCCGGCAGGCCGTGGCGAAGGTGACGGTCGGCCCGGAGGTGATCGGCTACGTGGTCGACCTGTGCCGGGCGACGCGGGAACTGCCCGCCGTCCGGCTGGGCGTTTCCCCGCGTGGCGCAACGGGTTTGCTCGCCGTGACCCGGGCGTGGGCCTGGCTGGCCGGCCGCGATTACGCGACTCCGGACGACGTGAAGGCGCTTGCCCGGCCTGCCCTGCGGCACCGGCTCGACGTGCGGCCCGAGGCGGAGCTGGAGGGCGTCACCGCCGACGGTGTCCTTGACCGGGTACTGGCCGCCGTGCCGGTGCCGCGCTGAGGCGATGGCGCTGACCGGGCGGCTCGGGCTGCTGGCGTTGCTGGGGGCGCTGGTGGTCGGGCTGCTGTTCCCGTCCGTCACCGGCGTGCTCGCGGTGGTCGTGGTGCTGCTCGTCCTGGTCGCCGTGGACGTCGCGTTGGCCGGGAGCGTGCGAGCGTTGCAGTTTTCGCGCCGGGGAACGACTTCCGTCCGGCTCGGTGAGCTGGCATCGGTGACGTTGCTGGTCGCCAACCCTGGCCGTCGCGCGGTTCGCGGGCTGCTGCGGGACGCGTGGCCGCCGAGTGCCCGCGCGGACGACCGGCATCGGGTGTCCGTGCCTCCGGGGGAGCGGCAATCCTGCGCCACGCAGCTTCGGCCGACCCGGCGGGGCGACCGCGGCGCGGCGCGGGTGACCGTGCGTGCCTTGGGGCCGTTGGGTTTGGCCGCTCGGCAGGGCTCGCACCAGGTGCCGTGGACGGTGCGGGTGCTGCCGCCGTTCCACAGCCGTAAGCACCTGCCTTCGCGGCTGGCCCGGCTGCAGCAGCTGGACGGCCGGAATGCGGTGCTGATCCGCGGCCAGGGTACGGAGTTCGATTCCTTGCGCGAGTATGTCATCGGTGACGACGTGCGCTCGATCGATTGGCGCGCCACCGCTCGCGCGTCGGAGGTGATGGTCCGGACCTGGCGGCCGGAACGTGACCGGCAGGTGGTGCTGGTCCTGGACACCGGCCGGGTCTCGGCAGGGCGCGTCGGTGATGCGCCCAGGCTGGACGCCGCGATGGACGCGGCGCTGCTGCTGGCCGCCCTCGCCTCGCGCGCGGGTGACCGGGTGGATCTGGTGGCCTACGACCGTCAGGTCCGCGCGTCGGTGCCGAACTCGAAGACGTTGCTGCCGTCACTGGTGAACGCGCTCGCCCCGATCGAACCGTCCTTGGTGGAGACTGACGCCCGGGGGATGGTCGCGGAAGTGCTGCGCCGCACCCGTCGTCGTGCGCTGGTGGTGCTGCTGACCGGGCTGGAACCGGCGGCGCTGGAGGAAGGCCTGTTCCCGGTGCTGGGCTCGCTGACCGCGCGGCACGAGGTCCTGCTGGCCTCGGTGGCCGACCCCCGCGTGGCGGAAATGGCCCGCGCCCGCGGTGATGCCGAAGCGGTCTACGACGCTGCCGCCGCAGCGCGCACGCTGGCCGACCGCGAGTCGGCCGTGGCCCGCCTGACCCGTCGCGGGGTGGGCGTGGTGGACGCGGTCCCGGAGGAACTCCCGCCCGCGCTGGCCGACCGATACCTCGCCCTCAAAGCCGCCGGAAGGCTGTGAAGGGTCCCTTCACGGACCCAGAGTCCGTGAAGGGTCCCTTCACAGCCGTTCGCGGGAGGGGTCAGCCTGCCTCGGGGAGAGCGTCCCCGGTGAGGGTGGGGTCCAGATCGCCGACTTCACCCTCTCTGGCGGCACGGCGGCCGAGGGTGAAGACGTAGGTCAGGAACAGCACTTCGACCAGCGCGCCGAGGCTGATGCGCAGCCAGGTGGGCCAGCCCGACGGGGTCACGAAGGCCTCGATCACCCCGGACACCAGCAGTACGCACGCCAGCCCGAGCGCGATCACCACCACCGAACGGCCCTGTTCGGCCAGCGCGGCGGTGCGGGAGCGGCGGCCGGGGTCGACCACCGTCCAGCCGAGTTTCAGCCCGGTTCCGGCGGCGATGAACACCGCGGTCAGTTCGAGCAGGCCATGCGGCAGGAGCAGGCCCAGCAGCACGTCACCCCGGCCGGCCGAGGACATCAGGCCGATCGCGACGCCCACGTTGAGCGAATTCAGCCACAGCGCGGAGATCACCGGCAGGCCGAGCGCGATGCCGAGGAACAGGCAGGTCGCGGCCACCCAGGCGTTGTTCGTCCACACCTTCGCGGCGAATCCCGCGGCCGGGCCGTTCGAGTAGTAGCTCTCGTACCGGCCGCCGGGTGCGGTCATCGCCTTCAGCTCGTCCGGGGAGATCAGCGAGGAGCGCACCTGCGGATCGTGGGTGACCCACACGCCGAGCACCGCCATCACGGCCAGCGACAGCAGCGCGGCGGGGAGCCACCAGCGGCGGTTGAGGTACACCGCGGCGGGGAACCGGCGGGTGAAGAACATCGCCACCTCGCGCCACGCCGGGCTGTGCGAACCCGCGACCGCCGACCGGCCGCGGGCCACGAGCCCGGACAACCTCGCCAGCAGCGCCGGGTCGGGCGCGGTCGAGCGGATCACCGACAGGTGCGTGGCGGCGCGCTGGTAGAGCGCGACGAGTTCGTCGGCCTCGGCGCCGCTGAGCCGGCGGCGCCGCACCAGCTCGCTCAACCGGGTCCACTCCGCCGTGTGCGCGGCGACGAACACGTCCAGGTCCATATCCCCTCCAACGCCGAGTTTAGGGCTCTACGCTGGCCTCGTGCAGGAAGAGTCCGATCTCGTCACCGGTGAGGCCGTGGTCCTCGACCTGCGGGTGGCGAAACTCGCCAGCCGCGGCGTCGCGATGCTGATCGACGTGCTCGTGCAGGCCGTCGTGCTGCTCTTCGCGCTGGTCGTGCTGTTGCTCACCGCGGGATCGTTCGACTCGTCGTTGACGGTGGCACTGCTGCTCACGGTGTTCGTGCTGGTCGTGATCGGATACCCGGTGCTGTTCGAGACGCTCAGCCGGGGCCGTTCGCTCGGCAAGCTCGCGCTGGGGCTGCGTGTGGTGCGGCTCGACGGTGGCCCGATCCGTTTCCGGCATGCGCTCACCCGCGCGCTCGCCGGGTTCTTCGTGGACTTCTGGGCGCTCGGCCTTTTCGGCGCGGTGGCCCTGATCGTGTCGCTGACCTCGTCGAACGGCCGCCGGGTCGGGGATTACCTGGCGGGCACGCTGGTGATCCGCGAGCGCGTGCCGGAGCCGAGGCAGCCGGTGCTCCAGATGCCGCCGTGGCTGGCGCCGTGGGCCGCGCAGCTCGACCTCAGCCAGGTTCCCGACGACCTCGCCTTGGCCGCAAGGCAGTTCCTCGGCCGTTATCACCAGCTGCGTCCGGAGGCGGCGCACGCGCTCGGTTACGGGCTGGCTCAGCAGATGGCCGCGACGATCGGGGTGGGCTTGCCAGCGGACATGCCGCCGTGGATCTTTCTCACCACGGTGCTCGCCGAGCGGCGCAACCGGGCGCAGGCCGGCCACTTTCCGCCGCATCCCGTGCCGCCGCCGGTTCCCCGCGTGCCGCCGTCCGACAACCCGTTCACCCCGCCGAGCTGAGGTGCTGTGTTCGCTGAACTGGTCGTTGCCGCGGCCCTGTCCGGAGGCCTCGCCGACGACATCACGGTGACTGCCACGCAAGACGGACGGCTCACCGTCACCGAGCGCGTCTCCACCGGTACCCGTGCGGCGCACCGGCTTCCGGCGCGGGTGCCGGTCACAGATGACCAGGACCGGCTTTACTCCGTCGCCGACGTCCGGGTCAGTGGCGCGGCCGGCGTGGACGGCGACCTCGTGACCTTCACCGGGCCTGGGGTTATTGCGTACACAGTGGACGGAGCGGTGGCGGCGACCGGCGAGGTGCGCTTGCCACTCACTGGTGGCTGGGACCGGGCGCTGTCCCAGGTCAAGGTGAACTTCGCCGCGCCCGGAGCGTCTACATCGGATTGTTTCGCCGGTGCTGCCGGTTCGGCTCGACAATGCACTTTTGCCGAGATCGGCGACCACAGCGTGGTGCACGCCGAGCAGGATGGGCTCGCCGCGGGCGAACGCATGGACCTCGCTGTGCAGCTCCCGGCCGGCGCTTTACCGGCGAACGCCCGGTTTGTCGCTTCCTCGCCGCTGGCCGCGGCCTTCGCCTTCGGCCCGGCGTCCGCGGTAGCTTTCGGTGCGGCGCTGCTGTTCGTGCTTCTCGGCGCTGTGGTCGTCGGCTGGCTTCGCCGTCGTGACCGGCAAGGGCCTTCGTCGGGCGCCACGGCTCCCGCGTACGTTGCCTACGTCGCGCGGGGCGAGGTGGACGTCGCCGGGACGGTGCTGGATCTTGTCGCCCGCGGTCATCTTCGGTTCGCCGAGGACCGGCAGATCACCCATGGCGAGGGTGACCCGTTGACGCCGTTCGAAGAGGCTGTCAAGGCCGCGTTCCCGCCTGGTCCACTGGCCGCGGCGAGTCCGGATCCGCAACGGCTGCGCGCACTTCTCGATGAGGAGGCATACCGGCGCGGCTGGCTCTCCCGGCTGCCGCAGCGGCTCCGCTGGGCCGGGTTCGGGCTCGCGACGCTCGGCGTACTCACCACGGTGGTACTCGCGACCACGGTCGGCGACGCGCTGGTCGGCCTCGCTGTGGTCGTCGTCGGTCTGGCCGTCGCCGTGGTAAAGGTCCCGGCTCGCACCGCGCGCGGCCGGGCGCTGGGCACTCCGGACGAACCCACCGAAACCTCGCTCACCGCTGCGCTCGACGGCGTGCTTGCCACGTCCAGGCGGCGGTACGCGGCTAGCATCCGCCCGTGAAGTTCGCGGCCCTGCTGGCGGTTCCGGTCCTGCTCTGGAGCGTGGCGACGCCCGCCGCCGCGCAGGACCTGCCCACGCTGCCGCAGAGCGTGGAGGTGGCGCTGAAAGTCCAGCGTGACGGCAGTCTTTCGGTCACCGAGGCGGTTTCCGTGCCGTCCGGCACCACCATGTCCCGCGCGATCCCGCTGCGCGCGGGGGCCGGGAACGACCGCGACCGCGTGCTTTCCGTACGGGACGTGCGGATCGAGGGAGCAGCCACCGCAGCGACCGGCAGCGACCAGGTGAGCTTCGATTTCCGCGGCGGCACCTCGATCGTCCGGTACACGGTGGACGGTGTCGTCGGCCACAGCCTCGGTGTGGAGAACGTGACCTGGGATGTCGCGGGCGGCTGGGACACCCGGATCGAACTCGTGCGCGCGACGTTCGCCGGTCCCGCCGTGCCCGATGCACTCACCTGCCTTTCCGGTCCGCCCGGCTCCACGACGCGGTGTGGCGCGGCGCAGATCGACCACAGTGGTCTGACCCGGGTCTCGGTGGCCAAGCTGGCGGTGGGCTCGCGCGTACAGCTGACTGCGGAGCTGCCCGGTGGCACGGTGCCCGCGACGGAACGATTGGTGCCCGCGGACACGGTTGCGGGCGCCTTCGCTGCGACAGCACCGGTCTGGTGGGCGTGGCTCGCGCTCGTGGTGCTGCTGTGCGTGGGCGCGGCGACGGTGCTGGTGCTGCGTCGGCGGGACGCGCGCGCCGGTAGGCCGGTCGCCGTGCAGTTGATGATCGACGGCCAGTTCTCCTCGCCGGACGGCGTGCTTCCCGGCCACATCGGGATGCTGCTGACCGGGCGTACCGACTCCGTCGACCTCACTGCCACGGTGCTGGACCTCTGCGTACGCAACTACCTCTGGGTCAGCGATGACTGGGTACTGCTGCGGCGCAATCCGCCGGATGCGCAGCTGGGTACCTTCGAACGCGCGGTGTACGAAGCCGTCGTGCCCGGCGAGTCCGTGACGTTGTCGACGCTTCGCGAAGCACGCGTACGGGTGCCCTCAGCGCTGTCAGCCGACGTTGTGCGGCGCCGTTGGTTCTCACGGCGCGCAGAGCGGCTGTCTCTCATTGGTGCCCGAGTGTGCGTGTACGGAGCGCTTTTGACCGTGCTGCTGGCCTTCACCGTCGGTTACGCGCAACTTGGCCTTGTGCTCGCTGGAGCGGGTGCCGCGGTGGCGATCGGTGCACGGTGGCTCCCGGCTCGTACGTCGACCGGACTCGAATTGCGGGACCGGCTGCTCGGCCTCCACTCGGAACTGTTGGCCACGAAACCGGCGGAAGTAGCGACGGCGGAGCGCGAAGTGCTCTTCTCGCGCGGGTTGCCGTACGCCTACGCCCTGGCCGACGCGGATGCGTGGATCGAGAAGTTTGCGAACGGCAGCCGTTCGCTGTCGGCGTACTGGTATGGAACCTCCGCCGAAGGGGCTCTGGCCAGCGAATTCGCCGCCGCGCTGGGTGCCGCTCTGACCGGTGCCCGCGGCGGGGCGACTCGGGTGCGACCAGAAGAGCCGGGGACCGTCCCATCTGCGTAGGGTGGGGGGCATGGCCGATCCCGAGCTCGTCCGCTACACCCTCGACAACGGTCTGCGCGTGGTGCTCGCACCGGACCCGACCGCGCCGGTCGTCGGCGTCAGCGTGCACTACGACGTCGGCTTCCGCTCCGAGCCGGAGGGGCTGACCGGCTTCGCGCACCTCTTCGAGCACCTGATGTTCCAGGGCAGCGAGAGCCTGGAGAAGCTCGCGCACTTCCGGCATGTGCAGTCCAGCGGCGGCACCTTCAACGGGTCCACCCACCCGGACTACACCGACTACTACGAGGTGCTGCCCTCGGCCGCGCTGGAGCGGGCGCTGTTCCTCGAAGCCGACCGCATGCGCGCGCCGAAGCTGACCGCGGAGAACCTGGCGAACCAGATCGAGGTCGTCAAGGAGGAGATCCGGCTCAACGTGCGCAACCGGCCCTACGGTGGGTTCCCCTGGATCCTGCTCCCGCCGGTGCTCTACTCCTCCTTCGCCAACGCGCACGACGGCTACGGCGCGTTCGAGGACCTGGAGGGCGCCACGCTGGACGACTGCGCCGCCTTCTTCGACACCTACTACTCGCCCGCCAACGCGGTGCTCACCGTCGCCGGTGACCTGGCGGTCGAGAACGCCAAGGCGCTCATCCAGAAGCACTTCGGCGACGTGCCGTACCGGCCCGCGCCGGTCCGCCCGTCCTTCGCCGAGCCGCTGCCGGAGACCGAGCTGCACGGCGAACACGAGGACGCGCACGCGCCGTTGCCCGCGCTGGCCGTGGGCTACCGGATGCCGGACCCGGTCAACGATCTCGACGGCTACCTCGCCTGCCTGGTCCTCGCCGGCGTGCTGACCGACGGGGACGGCTCGCGGCTGCAGCAGCGGATGGTGCACCTCGAACCGCTGGTGATCGAGATCGGCGCGGGCGCCGGGCTGTTCGGCCCGTTCGAGGCCCGCGACCCGGACACCTTCACCATCACCGCGATCCACCCGCCGGACGTGCCGCGCGAACGCGTGCTGGCCACGCTCGACGAGGAGCTGGAGAAGCTCGCCTCCACCCCGCCGGACGAGCGCGAGCTGAAGAAGGTCACCGCGCGCTGGGCGGCCAGCCTGCACTCCGAGCACGACCGCCTGGTCTCGCGCACGCTCGCGCTTGGCGCGTTCGAGCTGCTCTACGGCGACGCGGCACTGGTCTACCGGCTCGCCGACCGGATGTCCGCGATCACCGGCGAAGCCGTTTCGGCCGCGGCGAAGGCACTGCGCCCGAACTCGCGCGCGGTCCTCGTCGTGCATCCCGCCACCACCGAAGGGACGGACGAACAGTGAGTTCCCCGACGCAGGCCCACCGCAGCGCCGAGGAGATCGGCCGCACCGCCGCCGGCCCGCGCCCGCTACCCGCGCTCGGCGCACAGCGCGCCGCCGCCGAACTGTCGCATGTGGACACTACGCTGGGCAACGGGCTGCGCGTGCTGGCCGTGCGCAACGCCACCGTGCCGCTGGTCGAGCTGCGGCTGTGGGTCCCGTTCGGCGGCGAGGACCGGCTGCACGCGGCCATTGCGGAGGTGCTCGCGGAGACCGTGCTCTCCGGCACCGCGCGCCGCGACCGTGTGGAGATCGACGCGGAGCTGGCGCTGATCGGCGGCGACCTCGGCTCCGGCGTCGACCCGGAACGGCTGTACTTCAGCGGTTCCGCGCTCGCCGAAGGGCTGCCCACGCTGCTGGACGTGCTCGGTGACGCGCTGACCGGCGCCACCTACAGCGACACCGAGGTGCTGCGCGAACGCGACCGGCTGCTGGAGCGCATCGCGGTCGCCCGCACGCAGCCGCGCACGATCGCCCGGGAAGCACTGCAGAAGCACCGCTACGGCGACCACCCGGTCACGCGGGAGACGCCGGAGGCCCACGAGGTCGCCACGGTCACGCCCGAGCAGGTACGCGCGCTGCACGCGGCTTCGGTTCTGCCGCGCGGATCCGTGCTGGTGCTGGTCGGCGACATCGACCCGCAGTCGGTGCCCGCGGAGGTGGAGCGCGCGCTGGGCGGCTGGGCTTCGGACCGCGTCGCCGTGCGGCTGCCCGTGCTGCCGGAGCTGACCGGTGGCGACGTGCTGCTGGTGCCGCGCGCCGGTGCGGTGCAGTCGCAGATCCGGCTGTCCACGCAGGCGGTGCCGCGCACCGACCCGCGCTACCCGGCGGCGCAGCTGGCGAACCTGGCCTACGGCGGCTATTTCTCCTCGAGGCTGGTGGAGAACATCCGTGAGGACAAGGGTTACACCTACAGCGCGCACTCGGGTTTCGAGTTCACCGCCGATCAGGCGGTGCTGAACGTCGAGGCGGATACGGCCAACGAGGTGACCCCGGCCGCGCTGCTGGAGACCCGCTACGAGCTGGCCCGGCTCGGGCTGGTGCCGCCGACCGCCGAAGAGACCGAATCGGTGCGGCAATACGCTATCGGCTCGCTGGTCACAGCCAGCTCCTCGCAGGCCGGGCTCGCCGCCCAGTTGACCGCGCTGGCCAGCGCCGGGCTCGGCGTGGAGTGGCTGCAGCAGCACCCGGCGCGGCTCGCCGCGGTCACCGGCGAACAGGTGGCGCAGGCGGCGCTGGAGTTCTTCGCCCCCGGCCGGTTCACCGGCGTGGTGGTCGGCGACGCGGACCTGCTGGCAGCCAAGCTGACCGCGCTCGGTGGGGTCACGGTGCGGGACTGATGCCCGGCCGGTTCACCCTCGGCGCGCTGCCCACCCTGTCTCGGTCCACTGTGGACCGCCAGGAGACCTTGCGCACCGATCCGGCGCGACTGATCGGGAAATGGCCCGAGGCGCGGGTCGTGCTGCTCGACGACAACGGGCGCACGCCGGTCGCCGAGGGCGGTTCCGCGCTGGCCACCCGCAAGGCGGTCGACTTCGGCGGGGAACCTCCGGCGGACGCGGTGTTCCTCGGCGAATGGGAGGACGTCGACTACTGGTCGCTGCCCGGCCGGATCGAGGGCGACGCCGAGACCGTGCGGATGGCGGGCAGCTGGGGCGTGGTGGAAGAGGTGCCCCGCGTCGACGGTGAGATCTGGGTCGAGCTGCGGGGCTACGGCGACCAGCTGGACGACACGTCGGCCGGGCTGTTCACCACCGCGCAGGCGTTGCGGCACTGGCGGCGCCGGGCCCGCTTCTGCACCCGCGACGGCTCGCCGACGGAGCTTGTCCAGTTCGGCTGGGCGAGCAGGTGCGCGGCCAAAGGCCACGAGGAGTACCCGCGCACCGACCCCGCGGTGATCTGCCTGGTGCACGACACCGACGGGGTCAACGGCTCGCACGTACTGCTGGCCCGTCAGTCGATCTGGCCCGCCGACCGGTACTCGGTGCTGGCCGGGTTCGTCGAGGCGGGGGAGTCGCTCGAAGGCTGCGTTGCGCGGGAGATCCGCGAGGAGGTCGGCGTCGAGGTGTCCGACGTGCGTTACCTGGGCAGCCAGCCGTGGCCGTTCCCGCGCTCGATCATGCTCGGCTTCACCGCCCGCGCCGATCGCTCCGCCCCGCTGATCCCGGCCGAGGGCGAGATCGAAGAGGCCCTGTGGGTCTCGCGCGCCGACGTGCGCGCGGCCTTCCGCAACCGGGGTACTCCGACCAGAGAACCGATCCCGACCCCGATCGCGGACGGTGCCGCCCGCCTCCTGCTGCCCGGGAATTCCTCGATCGCCCGGGTGATGCTGAAGGCGTGGGCGGAAGCCGAGGAGTGAACGCCGCGCAGGAGCCGAGCCGGTGCCGGCCCCTGCGCGGCCGTCCCGCGGTCAGGACGCGATGCCGTGCCCGGTCTCCAGCAGCGACTTGAGGTCGGACAGCATCCAGGCCCAGCCGCCGCCTGCGCTCTCGCCGGGCTTGGCGTCGATGTCCTCGCGCGCGCCGGACACCAGCGCGGCGTGGTTCGGCGCGCCGGTCAGATCGTGGGTGATGGTGAGCCGGACGCCCGCCGCCTGGGTCTGCTCGACGTCGAAGGTGAGCGTGGTGGCGGGCTCGGCCTCGAGACTCGGGTCCATCAGCAGCTTCCAGGTGATCACCAGCTTGCGCGGCGGGTTCGCCTCCAGCACCTCGCCGGTGATCAGATCGGTGGTGAACCCGGCCTCGACGAACTCCGGGGTCGGCTTGGTGCGGTGCGTGCCACCGGGGCGCAGGTCGTACTCGGCGAACCCGCCGTAGCCGTAGCGGGCGGTCCACTCCGGCCGGGTGATCGCGTCCCACACCTGCTGCGCGGACGCCTTGATGTACACGCGGTTGACCTGCACGGTCCGGGTCTCGGTCATGACGGTGGCTCCTCGGTTTCGAGCTCGGCCTTGAGGTCGAGCAGCGTGGCAACGTGGTGTGCGGTGTATTTGCCGATCCACCGGTCGTGGATCTGCCGGATGGGCACTGCGTTGAGGAAGTGCCGTTTCTCCCGGCCTTCCTTGCGTGTCACGACGAGCCCGGTCGCCTCCAGCAGCTTGAGGTGCTTCATCACGCCGAACCGCGTCATGTCCACTTCGGACTCCAGCTCGGTGAGCGTGCGGCCGTCGCGGGCGAAGAGCAGATCGAGCAGGAACCGGCGGGTCGGATCCGCCAGTGCCTTGAACACCGGATCGTCGTCGGGCACCCGCCGAGAATAGGTGACCAAAAGGTCACCTGTCAATGAGCCGCCGTCCTCCGCCTATGGCCGGCTCCCGCTCCGCCGTGAAGGGCACCTTCACGGCGTCTGAGTCCGTGAAGGTGCCCTTCACGGCGCGCTCGCAACCCGATCAGCGCGGCCATCAAAGAGCGGTCAGCGCGGCGGCCACCAGGTCGGCGGGGCGCCGCGCGAGGTCGAAGGCCCGGCCCGGTTCGTCCGGCTGCAGGGGTTCGAGATCGGCGAGCTGCGAGTCGAGCAGGGACACCGGCATGAAGTGCCCGCTGCGCGTCTTCATCCGCTCGGCGAGCAGTTCGCGGGCGCCGTGCAGGTGCAGAAACCACACGGGACCGCCGCTGCGCAGCACGTCGCGATAGGACCGCTTGAGCGCCGACGAGCTGACCACGCCGCCGGTCTCGGCGTGCTCGGCGATCCACTTCGCGATCGCGGCCAGCCAAGGTGCGCGATCGGCGTCGGTCAGTGGGTGTCCGGCGGTCATCTTCGCGATGTTGGCGGGGGGATGGAAGGTGTCCGCCTCGGCGTAGTCGACCCCGAGCCGCCCGGCGACCGCGGTGCCGATCGTCGTCTTGCCCGCGCCCGATACGCCCATCACCACGATGACCGTCATCAGTACCTCCCACGTCCTTGTGCTCCGGAGAGTCCACCCCAAAGTACTACTTAATCAAGAAGAAGTAGTACTTAATCGAATCAGCGAACTAGGGTGACCCGGTGGGCAGTGATCGGCACGAGCAGATGCTCGGCGAACTCGGCGCCGCCATCGCGAACGGCGAGCTGGCGCCGGGCGAGGTGCTGCGGTCGGACGAGTTGCAGCAGCGCTACGGCACCTCGCGCACGGTGGCGCGCGAGGTCGTCCGGGTGCTGGAGACGATGGGGCTGACCAGCAGCCGCCGCCGGGTCGGCGTCACGGTGCGCGAGCCGCACGAGTGGAACCACTACGACCCGCGGCTGCTTCGCTGGCAGCTCGACGGGGCGAACCGGGAGTTCGCGCTGCGGACGCTGACCGAGCTGCGCTCCGCTGTCGAGCCCTGTGCCGCCCGGTTCGCCGCGGTGCGGGCCACGCCCGAGGAGCGGGGCCGCATCCGCGCGCTGGCCGTGCATTTGCAGACGGCGGCGCGGGCGCGGGATCTGGAAACATTCCTGGGGCACGACGTCGCATTCCACGACCTTTTGCTGTCTGCGTCGCGAAATCCGATGTTCGCCCAGTTGTCCTCGGTGGTCGCGGAGGTGCTCGCCGGGCGGACCGGTCACGGTCTGATGCCCGCCGAACCGCAGCCCGAAGCAGTGCGCTGGCACCTCGAAGTGGCCGAGGCGATCGACGGTGGCGAAGCCGACCGCGCGGAGCGGGCAATGCGGGACATTGTGGAACAGGCACGCGACGAAATCGCCGTCGCGGTATCGAGTAATCTCAGCGGCTGAAATCTTTCCCCGTTCCCGGAGGGCTTACTGGTGAGCGCGGCACGCGCAATCGGCCTGGTGCTCGGCTTGGCCGCCGAAGGGGCATTTGGTGACCCGCGGCGCCGGTCGCCGGTCACCGCGTTCCGGCGGATCGCGTCCGGTCCGGCGGGGCTCGGCGTCGCCGGTGCGGCGGTCGCCGCCGGCGTACTGACCGAGCGGGCGGCCCGCGGGCGCCCGGTCCTGCAGGCGGCCACGACCGCCGCCGTCACCTGGGTGGTGGTCGGCGCGACCGGGCTGGTCGGCCAGGGCACCGAGCTGGCCCGCGACCTCGAAGAGGGCCTGCTGGCCCCGGCTCGCGGCACACTGTCCGAACTGGACCCCCGGGTGTCCGACGGGCTGGGCATGGTCGGGCTTTCCCGTGCGTCTGTGGAAACTCTGGCGGAGAACACGTCCGAAGTGGTCGTCGCGCCGTTGCTGTGGGGCGCGCTCGCCGGCGCACCCGGGCTGCTCGCTTCACGCGCGCTCGGCGTGCTCCGCCGGGCGGCCCCTGGCAACTGGGCGGTGGCCCGGCTCGACGAACTCGTCCACCTGCTCCCCACGCGCGCCGCCGCCGCGTTGACCGTGGTGGCGGCCCCGGTGGTCGGCGGCTCCGCCGGCGGCGCATGGCGGGCCTGGCGGCGGGACACGATCGCACACCCGAGCCCCAACGCGGGCCGGGTGGAGGCGGCGTTCGCCGGCGCACTGGAGATCCGCGTCGGCGGCCGGACGGAGTACCCGGAGGGCGTCGTGGAGCTGCCGGTCCTGGGCGTCGGGCGCAATCCCGACGCCGGACACGTGACGCGGGCGGTCGAGCTGTCACGCGTCGTCGGATGGCTGGCCGCCGGGACGTCGGTGGTGCTCGCCTTCGCCGCCGGGCTACGCCGCCGCTGAGGCGCGGATGTCTGTGAAGGGACCCTTCACAGCCTCAGAGTCCGTGAAGGGTCCCTTCACTTCGCGTCATGAGCGGTCCTTTCGCTGCGCGAACCTGGCACGAAAGTCACTCTCGCTCCGCGGGGCAGAGGCGAAAGTCACTCTCGCTCCGTGGGGTGGAGCGAAAGTCGCTCTCGCTACGCGAACCTGACGCGAAAGTCGCTCTCACCCCGCGGGTGGGGCGAAAGTCGTTCTCGCTCCGCGGAGACGGGGGCGAAAGTGACTTTCGCTCCGCGGGGGCGGGGCGAGAGTCGTTCTCGCTCCACGGCGACGGGGGCGAAAGTGACTTTCGCTACGCGAATCTGGCGCGAGAGTCGCACTCGCCCCGCGGGTGGGGGGCGAAAGTCGCCCTCGCTCCGGGCGTGGAGCGAAAGTCGCCCTCGCTCCGGGCGTGGAGCGAAAGTCGCCCTCGCTCCGGGGCGGGGCGAGAGTCACTCTCGCTCAGCGGGTCGGGCGTGAAGTTCCCGTTCATGACGAGGGATGCAATGAAGGTCCCCTTCACCACGCACTTCGCGTAGTGAAGGTGCCCTTCACGGACTCAGGGGCCGTGAAGGGCACCTTCACGGACTTTCCCGGCGGCGATCCGCCGGCGCTCCGGCGGCGCTCCGGCGGCTATGGGGCAGTCGGGGTGTACTCGTCCTCATCTTCGGCGAGCATCTCCGCCACGGACTTGCGCCGCGTGCGATCCGGGCGCTCGGTGGTCAGTGCGCCGCCCGGGCGCAGCTCGCGGATGGTGAAGTACAGCCAGCCCAGCAACGCCATGGACCCGAAGGCCAGCCATTGCAGCGCGTACGAGAAGTACGGTCCGGAGTCCAGCTGTGGGAGCGGCAGCGCGCCGAGCACGCCCGGCTGCTTCTGGTCGAGCTGGAAGTAGCCCGGACGGATGGTCAGGCCGGACGACTTCGCCACCACCCGGGAGTCGACGGTGTAGCTCTGGAGCTTGCCGTTCGTGGAGGCGTCCGAGAACGCGTCACGGTGCTTCGGGTCGTTCTCGTCGCTGCGTACGCGGGCCACGAGGGAGACCTGTCCGCCAGGCGCCGCTGCGTACGGCAGCACGCCGGACTTGTCGTCGAGGCGTACGTAGCCGCGGTCGATCAGATACACCGTGCCGTCAGTGGCGCGAAGCGGGGTGAGGACCTCGTACGCGCCTTCGCCCTGAACCGTGCGCAACCGTGCGACAACCTCTGCCGAAGGCAGGTACGTCCCGGTGATCGACACGAGGTGCCACTCGGTGTTCTGGTCCGGAGCTGCGTGCTGTGGCAGCAGCTCCGCCGCCGACTTCGGCTTCGCCGTGAACGACGTGGTCAAGGCGTTGTTCTGCGCGACCTGTTCCCCGTCGCGACGGAACTGCCACGGCGACAGCAGCGTGTAGCAGCAGACGGCGAAGGTGAACACCACCACCGTCAACGCCAGCCACCCGGGCCGGAGCAGAAACCGCAAGCGCACGCCTCCACGGTAAGCCGTCACCGTCCGAGACCGCGCGGCGACCTCAGCAGGAGTGACGCAGGTCTGGACATACCGGCGTCAACACATACCGGCGTCAACCGTGCGTGCGTACCCAGTCCAGCAAGCCCGGCATCGCACGCTCGACCATGGCTAGCACGTCCTCGAATCCGTCGTCGCCGCCGTAGTACGGGTCCGGTACCTCGGCGCCTTCCGGAGCAGACGGATCGAACTCGCGAAGCAGCCGTACGCGGGACGGATCGTCGACGCGGGAGCGCAGGAACGTCAGGTGTCCTTCGGAAGCCGCCAGCAAGAGGTCGGCCCGCAGATGCTCCCCGTCGACCTCGGCCGCGACGTGGTCGGTCGGGTAGCCGTGCGCCTTCAGTGTGGCGCGCGCTCGCTGGTCGGCGGGCTCCCCCACGTGCCACGGCCCGGTCCCGGCACTGGCGACGGTCACCGTCTCGGCCAGCCCCGCTTCGGCCAGCTTCGCCCGGAAGACGAGCGCGGCCATCGGTGATCGGCAGATGTTCCCGGAGCACACGAAGACGACATAGGTCACTGCATCGAGTCTGCCAAAGGCTCGTGGGAAGATCGTCCGGTGCCCGCTTTAGCCGAGATCCTCGCCGTACTCGAACACAGCTACCCCTCCGCGCTCGCGGAGAGCTGGGATGCGGTCGGGCTCGTCTGCGGGGATCCGGCGGAGGAGGTCCGGCGGGTGCTGTTCTGCGTGGACACGGTCGAAGAGACGATCGCAGAGGCTGAAGAGATCAGCGCCCAGCTCATCGTCGCGCACCATCCACTGTTGCTCCGCGGCGTACACGGCGTGCCCGCCGACACCGCGAAAGGCGCTCTCGTACACCGCATGATCCGTGGTGGCACCGCGCTCTACTGTGCGCACACGAACGCAGACTCGGCCCTGCCCGGAGTCTCCGACGCGCTCGCGGCGGCCATCGGGCTCGAAGTAGACCGTCCGCTCGACCCGCACGAACCTGGCGCGCGTACCGGGATCGGCCGGATCGGGCACCTGTCGGCGGCGGAGCCGTTCGAGGCCTTCGTACGTCGCGTCGCCGCCGCATTGCCGGCCACTGTGCCCGGGGTACTCGGCGCGGGCGATCCACAGCGGCCGATCCGCACCGTCGCGGTCGCTGGCGGGGCCGGTGACTCCTACCTGGCGAAGGCGGCTGCTGAGGGCGTCGACGCGTACGTGACCGCGGACCTGCGTCACCACCCGGCCGGCGAGCACCTCGCGAACACCAGGACCGTCCCCGCACTGGTCGGGCTCACCCACTGGGCCAGCGAATGGCCCTGGTGCGGGCAGGCCTCGGCCCTTGTCGACGCGGCCTTTGGGGGTACCGTCGACACCCACGTCTCCACGCGGTGTACCGACCCGTGGACCGTGCGCGCAACCCGTCCCGCAGCAGTGAACCAGGGAGCACAGTGAAGGCCGACCCCGCCGTACAGCGTCAGCTGCTCGAACTCGCGAAGGTGGACGCCGAGCTTTCGCGCGTCGCGCACCGCCGCCGTACCTTGCCCGAGATCGCCGAGATCGACGCAGGGGAGAAGACCGTCCGCGAGAAGCGTGACGCGCTCGTGTCCGTGGAGACTGCCGCCTCCGATCTCGACCGGGAGATCGCGCGGCAGGAGAAGGAGATCGAGTCGGTACGGGCGCGTGAGGACCGCGACCGCAAGCTGCTGGAGTCCGGTTCGGTGGGCGCCAAGCAGATGACCGACATCGAGCACGAGCTGCAGACGCTCGCCCGGCGGCGGACCGCGCTCGAAGACGATCTGCTCGAACTGATGGAACGGCGCGAGGCGCTCGATCTCGACGCACAGCGCACCGGGGCCGAGGTGGACAAGGCCACCGCCGAGGTGGCCGCCGCGACCGGCCGCCGCGACGAAGCGGTCAAAGACCTCGACACCACGCAAGCCCGCCGTGACGAGGACCGCGGGAAGCTGGTCCCACGTTTTCCCGAGCCGCTGCTCAAGCTCTACACCCGCACGCTGGAGCACAAGGGCATCGGCGCCGCGCTGCTGCGTGCCCGCCGCTGCGGGGCCTGCCAGCTGGAACTCGACCGCAACACGATCGCCGAGATCAAGGCCCAGCCCGCGGACGAGGTCGTGCAGTGCGAGAATTGCGGGGCGATCCTGGTCCGCACGCTGGAGTCCGGCCTGTGACCGACCGGGTGGTCGTGGAGGCCGACGGCGGTTCGCGGGGCAACCCCGGACCGGCCGGGTACGGCGCGGTGGTGAAGGACGCCGAGACCGGTGCGGTGCTCGCCGAACGGCACGAGTACCTCGGCGTGGCGACCAACAACGTCGCCGAGTACTCCGGGCTGCTCGCCGGGCTCACCGCGGCCGCCGGGCTTGGTGCGTCCACTGTGGACGTACGGATGGACTCGAAGCTCGTGGTGGAGCAGATGTCCGGGCGGTGGAAGATCAAGCACGCGGCGCTGCGACCGCTCGCCGCGCAGGCCGCCGACCTGGCCGGGCGGTTCGACCGCGTCGGCTACGGCTGGATTCCGCGGGCACAGAACTCGCACGCCGACCGGCTGGCCAACCTGGCCATGGACGAGGGCACCGGCAAGGTCGGGCCCGCACCCGCCCCGGAGACGATCGCCGTCGATCGCAGTTCCCCGGCCCGCTGGACCGGCGCCCGCGGCACGCCCACCAAGCTGTTCCTGCTGCGGCACGGCCAGACCGGGATGTCGGTGGACCGCCGCTACTCCGGCCGCGGCGACGTCCCGCTCACCGAGCACGGCCGGGGCCAGGCCGCCGCGGCGGCGAAGCGGCTGGCCGGGATGCCCGGCCTGATCGGCGAGGACGGCACACCGCCACCGATCGTCTCCTCGCCGCTGACCCGCGCCATGCAGACCGCGCAAGCGGTCGCGGACGCGACCGGCGGCCGGGTGGAGACCCACCCCGGCCTGATCGAGACCGACTTCGGCGAGTGGGAGGGAATGACCTTCGCCGAGGCCGCGCAGCGCGATCCGGACCTGCACCGCCGCTGGCTGGGCGATCCGTCGTCCGCACCGCCCGGCGGGGAGAGTTTCGACGTGGTCTACCGGCGCGTCGAAGCGGCCCTGCACGAGCTGCTCGAACAGTACGCCGGACGCACCTTGGTGCTGGTCAGCCACGTGACGCCGATCAAGACGCTGCTGCGGATCGGCCTCGACGCCGGGCCGTCGCTGCTGTTCCGGCTGCACCTTGATCTCGCCTCGCTCTCGATCGCCGAGTTCTACCCGGACGGCAACGCCTCGGTCCGGCTGGTGAACGATCTCTCGCACCTGTCCTGACCAGCCTGGATGTGCGGCGGATCACGCTCGGGTACGGGGCCCGGCGCGGTATTGGCTAGAGTGCGATGTCGACCGCGGCGCCGCGGCGCGGGTCCCGGCGGGACCGATATCAGAGGGGCGCAGGCCCGTGCGTTTCTCGGCAAGTACCGCGAGCGAAATACAGTGACGAGGACATGACGGCTAGCGCACCGACCGCAGTAACCGAACCGGACCTGCCCGGCGAGGCCGCCCCGGAGGCGCCCCGCCGCCTGCGGTACGGCTGGCTGGCCGCGGCGCTGGCGGTGCTGGCCGGAGTCGCCGCCGTCGCCTGGCACGCGACCCGCTACGGGCACTGGATCGTGGACGACGCGGCCATCACCTTCTCCTACGCGCGCAGCGTCGCCGACGGGCTGGGCCCGGTGCTGCAGCCCGGTGCGCCGCCGGTCGAAGGTTTCTCCAACCCGACCTGGATGATCCTGCTCGTGGTCGGCAAGCTGACCGGGCTGTTCGACCACGGCACGCTCTTCGGCCTCCCGGATTATGTGCTGTTCCCGAAGCTGCTCGGCCTGGCGTGCACCGCGGGTGTCCTGGTGCTGGTGCATTTCGTGGCGCGCCAGGTGTTCCACCGGCACGCCTGGGCGATCACCCTGGCCACCGGCCTCACCCTGGCGGCGATTCCGTCGTACGTGATCTGGGTCGTCTCCGGCCTGGAGAACTCGCTGCTGGCGCTGCTCGTGATGGGGCTCGCGGCACTGCTGTTCATCTCGGTGCACCGGGAACGGGCGCTCACGCCCAAGGTGGCCATCAGCGCGGGCGTACTGGTCGCGCTGATCGCGCTGACCAGGCCGGAGGGCCTGATCTATGCCGGTGCTTATCCGATCGTGCTGCTGTTCGTGCGGCGGGAGGGCTTCTGGCGCAGCTTCCGGTTCGCGCTGCTGTCCGTCGTGTCCTTCGGCGTGCTGTTCGGCGGCTACGTGCTCTGGCGTTACAGCGAGTTCCACCGGCTGCTGGCCAACCCGTCGGTGGCGAAGAAGCAAGGGCTGCCGGATCTGGAGTCGGTCCTCCGGCCCAGGGAACTCGTGGAGTACGCCGGGGTCGCGGCCGTCGTGGTACTCGCGGCAGTGGTGATCTGGGCGCTGGTGAAGGCGCCGTGGCGGCAGTCGCTGGTCACGCTGGTGGTGCCGTTCGCGCTCGGCGTGATCGCCTACGGCGTGCTCGTGCCGGACTGGATGGCCCAGTTCCGCTTCGCCACGCCGATCTGGGTGCTCGGCGCCCTGGCCGGCACGCTGGCCTTCGCCGAGCTGCTGCGTACGGTGCGGATCCGCTGGCGCGCGGTGGCGACCGTCGTGGTGGTGGCCGCGGCGATCCCGTCGCTGGTCGGTTTCACCCAGCACGACGAGGAGTTCGTCAAGCACCCGACCATCCCGGCCTGCCTGGTCGGCGAGCGGTTCGGCCGCGGGTTCAACACCTACGCGGACATGCTGGGCCTCCAGCAGGCCTCGTTGCTGCTGCCCGACCTCGGCGGGTCCTCGATGACCAGCAGGCTGGACCTGGTGGACATGGCCGGCCTCGTGAACGCCCCGATCGCGGACCTGATCCACGACGACGACAACATGCCCGGCCTGCGCGACTACGTGTTCGACCAGGTGAAGCCGACCTTCATCCACTCCTGGGGTCCGTGGGCGGCCGGCAACGGGATCTCGCTCGACCCGCGTCTCGACCGCGACTACTACCCGATCCTGGTCTACCCGGAAGGCCCGCGGCAGGGCGACTTCGTACGCAAGGACGCGGTGCACGACCCGGCGAAGCTCAAGGCGGTCCAGCGCTACGCGGAGACCACCATGATGAGCGTCGAGGCGCAGCGTTTCGGCGACGGACTGGCCGATTGCGGTCCGACGCTGGCGCGGGGCGGCACCGTCCTGCCGCGCGGCTAGAGCACCAGCCACAGGGTGCAGGTCGCGGCCACCAGCGAAAGAGGCGTGGTCAGGGCACCGAGCCGGAGGAACTCGGCTGCGTCGGGCCGCTCGTCGTGGCGGGACAGCACCCGTCGCCACAGCAGCGTGGCCAGCGAGCCGAGGTAGGTCGCGTTCGGGCCGATGTTCACGCCGAGCAGGACGGCCAGCAGTACGCCTGGCGCGGGGTGCGGACCCAGCGCGGAGAGCAGGATCAACGTCGCGGGCAGGTTGTTCACCAGGTTGGCCAGCAATGCCGCGACCCCTGCGGCGAGCAGCAGCTGTGGCAGTCCTGCGGTGGCGGGAAGGATCGTGCGCAACAGGCTGCCCAGCACGTGCTCGTCGACGGCCTCGACGACCACCGCGAGAGCCAGCACGAACAGGATCAGCAGCGGCGAAGCCTCGGTGACCACCTGCCACGGCCGGATCTCGCGCCGGGCGAGCGCCCGGGCGGCCAGCACAAGCGCGGCCAGGGCAGCCACCCACACCGGCTCCACGTGCACCAGCTGCCCGGTGACGAAACCGGCCAGCATCACCGTGAGCACGATCAACGGGAACCGCGGCGCCTGCCGATGTTCGGTCGTCGGCCGGGTGGCGGGCTGCCGTAGCTCCGTGCGGAAGAACCAGGCGAACGCGCCGAACTCGATCGCGATCGTGACCAGCCACGGCAACGCCATCAGCGCCGTGAAACCGGCGAAGCTGAGCCCGGACGCGGCGAAAGCCAGCAGGTTCGTCAGGTTGGAGACCGGGAACAGGGTCGACGCCGAGTTCGCCAGATGCGCGCAGGCGTAGACGTGCGGACGGGCGGCGAGCCGCAGCCGTTCCGACGTGGCGAGCACGACCGGGGTCAGCAGCACCACCGTGGCGTCGAGGCTGAGCACGGCGGTGACTCCCGCCGCGGCCGCGAAGGTGAGCACCAGGAGGCGGCGGGGCCGTCCGTGGCAGATCTCGGCCAGTTCACCACCCAGCCAGCTGAACACGCCCTCCGCCGCGGCGAGATGGCCGACCAGCAGGATCGCGGCGAGGAATCCCATCGTCGGCAGGATCTCGGTCACCCGGCGGCCCGCCTCGGCGGGTGAGGTCAGCCCGAGCGCCAGCACCAGCCCGGCGGCCGGCACGGCGACCACGGCCTCCGGCAGGCCCCGCGGCCGCACCATGGCGAACCACAGCGTGCCGCCCATCAGAACCAGACTGCACGCCGCCGCCAAAGGACCGTTCACGCCCGAACGCTAGCCGAGGGGCAAGGGCTGTGAAGGGTCCCTTCACGGACGCAGAGGCTGTGAAGGGTCCCTTCACAGCCTTCATGCGAGGGCGTGCGGGGCGGAGCGGGCAGGCCGGTAAGATGGTCCGGCGGACGAGCTGGCAGGACGGTCGCGGCCCGGGTTTCCCGGTCCGAGGAAAGTCCGGACTCCGCAGGGCAGGGTGGTTGCTAACGGCAACCCGGGGTGACCCGCGGGACAGTGCCACAGAGAACAGACCGCCTTCGCCGGATCTCGATCCGGTGGAGGTAAGGGTGAAACGGCGGTGTAAGAGACCACCAGCATCCCGGGTGACCGGGATGGCTCGGTAAACCCCACCCGGAGCAAGGCCAAGAGGGAGCGCCCGGCGCTCCTGCGCAGGCGATCGAGGGCGGCCCGCCCGAGCCTGCGGGTAGGCCGCTGGAGCCTGCCGGCGACGGCAGGCCGAGATGGATGACCGTCGCCCGGACGGCCGCGAGGCCGGCCGGGAACAGGATCCGGCTTACATGCCAGCTCGTCCGCCATTTTTCCCTCGGATCCCCGCTATGATCGCCGATATGGGTGAAGCCGCCGCTGTCGCAGTCGCATTCGGGACCACCTTCGATTTCCTCCACGCAGTCGTGTACTTCGCGCCCGAAGCTCGGCAGCGGTTCGCTGCCGCCGGTCTCGAGGACGGTTCGACCGCCTATTTCGCGAGTCGTTCCGCGGCGATGGGGCCGGTCGGCGCAGGTGTGGTCACCGCTTCGTTCTTCAATTTCCACCCTGGGAAGGTCGCCCGATCCCTCCCGCACGCCTGGAGCATCGCCACTCCCGAAGCCGTGCTCGAAGCCCGTTTCGCCGCTGTCGACGACATCTACCGCCGTCTGTTCGGCGAAGAGCTGCTCGCCTCCGCCGAGGTCGCCGAAGCCGCCGCGCTCGCCCGCGAAGCGACCGAGGGCTGTCGTCCGGATGGACGCCCGCTCTATGCCGCCCACGCGAGCCTGCCGTGGCCCGAACAGCCGCATCTCGCGCTGTGGCACGCGATTACCCTCCTTCGCGAGCACCGCGGCGACGCCCACATCGCAGCCTTGCTGGTGAACGGTCTGTCCGGCCTTACCGCCTTGGTCACGCACGTCGCGACCGGCGCCGGATTCACTCCCTCCGCGGCGAAACGGACTCGCGGGTGGAGCGATGCGGAGTGGGACGCCGTCGTGGCCGAGCTGACTGTCAAGGGGATTCTCGACGCGGACGGCGCCCTCACCGACCGTGGGCGGGATCTCCGCGAGCGCGTCGAGGCCGCGACCAACGCGGCGTCGCTGGGACCGTGGCAGCACCTCGGCGACGAGAAGACGGCACGGCTGTGGGAGCTGTGCCGTCCGCTCGCCAACCGGGTGGTCGAAGCCGGCGCGATTCCGGGCCGGCGAATTCCCGACTGAACCCTCTGATTCACCCTTTGTGGTGAACAAAAAAGGACACATCGGGCGGAATCGTGATCGGTGTCGCACCGCTGTGTGATCGTTTTCGCGCGGTCCGCGGAGCACCTTCGTCACTCACCGGACTCGCGCGGGACGGCCGAACGGGGCATGCCACACTTGTCGCGGCCCGACAGGTCGGCAGGCGGCGCACCCAGAGTGAACGATGAGTTCTCCGCAGGGTGACTTCGTCGGAGCACTGCGAAATCCGGGTGGCCGGGGTTAATCCGAAGCACCCTTGCCACGATGATGGAGGGTGAGGAATTCTCTCCAGACAAGCCGGAGCCACCGCAACCCCGTCCACAAGTCGACATCTACCCAGCGCGCTTTGACCATTACCCCTTGTGACGCCATGATGTTGTTCGAAGCTTCGCCGAAGCCGGAACCGCGCGGCCCCCGCCACGCACCAGGAGTATCGCGATGACGAGCATGACCACCCTCGAGACGCTGGCGGCCGGCGGCAGCCTCGGCACCGGCAACGTCCGCAACTGGCTGCTCGACAACATCATTCCCCTGGTGTTGCTCGCCGTGGCGCTGCTGCTGCTCTGGCTGGGCGGCGGCAAGGGCGACAACGCCGGCGTGATGCGCAGGCTCGCCGGCGTGGTCATCGCCCTCGCGATCATCGGGCTCGCGGTCAGCGGCGCCGGCGTGAACGTGGGTCAGTGGATCGCCGGCTTGTTCACCGGCTGAGGCGGGCCCGGCGTGCGGATCAGAACCGATGACGAGGTCTACCGGGTCGATGCCGTCTGGCTCGGCCCGCCGAAGGCGACTTTCCCCTGGCGGGCCCGCTACGTGGCGTGGCTGGTCGGTATCCCGGTCTTCCTGGTCGTGCTCGCGATCGAGCGCTGGGCCGGGTGGAGCTTCGGATTCTTCTCCACGGCCTGGGCATTCGTGCTCACCATCGTGATCACCCGGCTGATCACCGCCAAGATCAGCCACGAGCGCCCGCTCGGCACGGTGCTCGGGATGGCCGGGCAGGAGCTGCGCACGCCCCGGGAACGGACCTCGGGCACGGGCGGCGCGGTGAGCGCCAGCCGGATCCGGGTCCGCACCCAGCGGCCGTTGCCGAAGCACAAAAGAAGAAGGCGGCAGTATCAGCGTGGTCGCGGCAGCGCCGGGACCAGGACCGGTTCACAGGGAGCATCACGAGCGCGCCGGAGCCGCCCCGCGGCTCGGGCCGGGAGGTAGTCGTTGTTCGGTCGCGGCGGAAGCCGGGGAAAGCGGGAGCGGGACGTACCGGTGGGTGCTTGGCAGACACCCGACCAGGTCCGGCCCCCGTCGGCCAGTGGCAAGAACGGTGCCGCGGGCGGCAAAGGCCGCCGGCTGCCCGGTGAGCAGGCGATACCGGCGTACACGCCGTCGATCGCCGCGCGCAGCATCGACGGGCACCTGCTGCGCACCGGATACGAGGTCTACGCCTGGTACCGGCTCGCGCCGCAGCGCTGGTCGTTTCGCTCCGATTCGCAGCGCCGCGACCTGATCGCGGCGATCGCCGGGCAGTATGCCGAACTGCAGGGCCGCTGGCTGCATCTGCGGGTGACCAACCGGCCGTACCCGATCCGGATGTGGGCCGAGGCGCACGTGCACAACGCGGTCGGCCGTCCGGGCGACGTGCCCGGCGCGCTGTCCTTCGACGACTACCTGATCGGCGAGCAGCAGCAGCTGATGGGCCGGTCGATGGCGGAGAAGGAGGTCTATCTCGGCGTCCAGGTGCAGACCCGGCGGATGGTGGACCGCGCCGTTGAGCGTGCCGCGCCGGTGCTGCGCAAGATCCTCCCGGAGGCGGTGGACGCCGAGCTGAGCGCGCTGGACTCCGAGGTCGAGCATCTGGACCAGGTGATCGGCAGTGCCGGGCTGGAAGGCCGCCCGGTGCACGCCGAGGAGATGTCCTGGCTGATGCACCGCTCGTGCTCGCTCGGGCTGCCCGCCCCGCGCAACATGCCCGCGGTGCCCGGCGCGGCCTGGGAACCGGAAGACCTGGCCAGCTTCACCGATGCGGCGGACTTCCACGCCGACCCGTACGCGCCGACGGTCACCGTCCGTGGCCGCACCGGGTCCAACGCCGGCGTGTCCCGGCACCTCGCGGTGCTCACCGTCGGCCAGATGCACGGGCTGCAGATCCCCGAGGTCGACGACCCGTGGGTGCAGCACGCGGACCGGCTGCCCGCGGCGGTCGAGGTGTCCGCGCGGATCTACGTGCGCCGCCCGGAGGAGGTGTCCGGGGAGCTGCAGCGGCAGATGAACAAGGTCCGCTCGCAGGTCAAGCACTACACCGACGAGCACGATCTGGAACCGCCGCAGTCGCTGGCCCGCCAGGCCGGGCGGGTGCTGGAGATCGACGACGAGATGACCTCCGGTTTCACCGCGCTGGCCACCCGGGTGCGCTCGTGGTGGCGGCTGGCGGTGTCCGGCCCGACCGAGCGGGACGCGCTGCGGCTGGCCCAGCAGCTGCTCGACCTGTACAAGCCGAAGATCGCCATCGAGCATCCCGAGGCGCAGTACGCGATGGCGCGCGAGTTCATCCCCGGGGAGCCGCTGGCGTCCGCCGCCTACATGCGCCGCGGTTCGGTGGTGTGGACCGCCTCCGCGGTGCCCACCGCGACCGCCGAGGTCGGCGACCGGCGCGGCATCCTGCTCGGCGAGACGGTCACCGCGACCCGGCGCCCGGTGGCCTGGGACCCGTGGATGGCGCAGGAGATCCGGGACGGTTCCGGCCTGACCGCCATGGTGGCCGGCTTGGGGGGTGGCAAATCGTTCCTCGGCGGTGGCATCGTCTACAAGACGTTGCGGGCCGGGGCGCATTGGACGCTGCTCGACCCGTCCGGCCCGCTGTCGCGGCTGTGCGAGCTGCCCGAGATCCGCCCGTACGCCCGGCCGATCAACCTGCTCAACGCGCAGCCGGGCATCCTCAACCCGTACCGCGTGGTCGCCGACCCGCAGCTGGAGCACTTCCTGGACGAGGACGACCCCGAGAGGGCCTGGCGCCGGGAGAAGGCGCTGGCCGGGGCGACCCGGCGGCGGCTGGTGCTAGACGTGCTCACCGGCGTGCTGCCGTACGAGGTGTCGAGGATGGCGCAGACCCGGATCGTGCTGCTGCGTGCGGTACGCGCGGTCGGCGGCCGGTTCGACGCCGACCCGGGCCAGGTGATCGACGCGCTGCGGCGGGATTCCAGCGAGCACCACGAGCACGCGGTCGTGGTCGCCGACTTCCTGGACGAGATGCGCGAGCGGATGGCGCTGCTGATCCCGGAGAACGACGCGGACCCCTACGCCGAGACCCGCGACGACCGGATGACCGTGCTGACCATGGCCGGGCTGACCCTGCCCAAGGACGGCGTCCCGCGCGAGTACTGGACCGACGCGGAGTCGCTCGGCGTCGAGATGCTGAACCTGGCCGCCTGGCTGACGCAGCGCTCGGTGTATGAGAAGCCGAAGGAACTGCGCAAGGGCGTCTGGATCGACGAGGCGTTCTTCCTGTCCGAGGTGCCGACCGGGCGGGTGCTGATGAACCGGTTCGCCCGGGACTCGCGCAAGTGGAACGTCCGGGTGCTGCTGTCCTCGCAGATCCCGGCGGACTTCCTGAAGATCCAGGGCTTCGTGGCACTGCTGGACTCGGTGTTCGTCGGCCGGCTGGACGACGACGACGCCCAAGCCGACGCGCTGCGGCTGCTGAAGGTACCGGTCGGCGTCGGGTACGAGCAGGTCGTCGCGGCGCTGGGCCGGCGCCCCGGCACGGCGCAGCGCGGCCTGGAACGCGACATGGAGCCCCGCCAGTTCATCTTCGGCGACGGCGCGGGCGGCGTGGAGCGCATCCGTGTCGACTTCTCCGGCCCGCACCTGAACCACCTGCGCTCGGCCATGGACACCACTCCGGGCTCGCCGGACGCACCGCACCGGCCGGGCACCGAACTCGCCGCCCCGCGCGCGGAACCCCAGTACGTCCCCACCCCACCGGAAGACGACGAGCTCCAGCAGGATTTCGAGCTCCAGGCGGAACTCGAGGTCGGGCTCGCGGACGAGCAGCTGCTCGGTTCGCCGGACCCGCTCGCGTCGGAAACCGGCGAGGTGGAGGGTGCAGTGCACAACGGCAGCGGCAGTGCCACCGGTAACGGGACCCCGCAGGACCGGCATGCCCGGGCCGGCGGCAAGGGCGGTACCGGCAGGGATGCCGCGTGAACACGCTGGGCACGCTGGCGTTCGTCCTCGCGTTCGCCGCCGGCTGGCACAAGCTGCGCAGACGGCTCAAGGAGGGCGGCAAACCCGGCCGCCCGCCGAGCCGCCGCGCGGCACTGCTCGCGGTGGTGGCGATCATCGGCATGCAGACGGTGCTGTTCGCCCCGTCCGCGAACGCCGCCGCCTGCGGTGAATCCCCGAACCCGGAACGGCCGGGGGCCGGCATGGTCGGCGCGCTCGACCCGGCCGAAGGGCACGGGGAAGCGGGCAGTCCCTACATCGATTACAGCTACGCCGGGTTCGTGTGGAGCACCTACCAGACCAACTGCTCACCGCTTTCCGCCATCGCCTCGCCCAGCTCGACCATCGACACCTGGGCGGGCAACCAGCTGTTCAACCTCGGTAAGAACATCGTCGGGGCGACCAACTCGCTGCACTACACGGTGCTCGAGGGAGGGCTGCTGAACCCGATCTACAACGCGGTGAAGTCCGGCGCGGAAAAGGTCTACGGCAACATCTACGCGCAATTGTTCGGGCTGGTCGCGCTGGTGCTGTCGATCATCATGTTCCGCAACATCTGGCGGGGCGATCTGGCCGGGGTCAGCAAGCGCTCGCTCTACGCGCTGGCCGGGGTCTGGCTGGCAGCCTCCTCTTTGGCGATGTTGCGGTACTTCGATCCGATCGACAAAGCGATCGTGCAGACGACGACGAACATCCAGGCCGGGTTCGTCGACGAATCGACGAACCGGGTCGTCCGCCACATCCTGCCGACCGAGCTGCACAACGAGATCGTCTACAAGAACTGGCTCCGCGGCGAGTTCGGTTCGCCGGATGCGCCACAGGCCGGGCAGTTCGGCCGCCCGCTGCTGGACGCGCAGGCCTTCACCTGGGACCAGCTGCGCAGCGGGGACGACGGCAAGCAGAACGTGGTGGACGCGAAGAAGGCCGCGTTCAAGGACATCTCCACCAAGCTCGGCCCGGCCACCGGGTACTTCACCGGGGAGTCCGGCGGCCGTACCGGGGCCGGGTTCCTCTCGCTCGGGCAGAGCCTGGTCTACTCGCTGTTCCAGCTGCTCGCGAAGGCCTCGGTGCTGCTCGCGCAGGTGCTGATCCGGCTGTTCGCGCTGACCGCGCCGCTGATCGGGCTGGTCGCGCTGCTGCACCCGGACATCCTGCGGCGGGTGCTCAAGGTGGCCGGAGGGATCGCGTTCAACCTGGTCGTGCTGTCCGTGCTGGCCGGGGTGCACGCGCTGCTGCTGCAGGCGATCTTCGGTGCGGGCAACTCGCTCAACCTGCTCACCCAGATGGTCTTGGCCGGGCTCATCACGGTGCTGCTGTTCCTGGTCGGCCGCCCGGTGCGGAGGCTGTGGCAGATGGTGGAGATGTCGGTCGGCATGGTCGGTGCCGGGGTGCCCTCGCCCGGCGGGCTGTTCTCCCGGTTCCGCAAGAAGTCCGGGCCGAGCCCGCAGGACGAGTTCTGGCAGAACGTCCGCGACACCGACGACGTGGTGGACGGCGACCTGCGCGGGCCGATCGGCGCGACCGTCGGCGGCGGCCGGTTCCGGCCCGAGGCGGCGGTGTTCGCCAGTGCGCAGCGGCTTGACAACGGGTCGCGGGCAGCGCGGCCCGCCGCGGCCTGGTCCGGTGCGCCGTGGCCCGGGGCGATCGGCACGGCCGCGTCCGCGGCCGGCGCGCTGCCCGCCGGCGGTGGCGGGCCGGCGATGTTCAGCCAGTACCACCCGGTGACCGGTGAGCCGGTCGATTACGTGACGACCGGGGCCCGGGTGCCGATGCAGGAGAGCCGCCGGGTGGACACCTCGCCGGTGGCCGACCGGCGGTGGGGCGAGGAACCCGAACCGGTCGTGGTGCCTTCGCAGATGAGCTCGCCCGACCGCGGTTACTCGACCCCGGCGCCGGACCAGGCCGGGTTCACCCCGCCCGGGGCACGGGCCCGGCCTCGCCGGGTGGATCCCGAGGTGGTCGCGGGCAAGCCGGTCTTCGTGCTGTACCGGCCCTCGCGCGGTATCGAGGTACGGGACACCGACCAAGCCGTGGGGCGGTGATCCGTGCCGATTCGCACGCATCGCGGCCGGGCCGCGGTCTATCGGCGGCTGTGGGGGTTCCCGCTCCGCTCGCCCCGGCACCTCGTCGGCACGCTGGTGTTCCTGGTCGCGCTGCTGGTCGCGCTCGGCATCGTGGTGCCGCGGCTGACCGGTTCGGCCGGTGAGGCCGCGCCGCCCGCGCCGCCGAGCGAGTCGTCCCGTCCGGGCGTCGCCGCCCAGGTGCCGGACACCGCGACGTTGCCCACCCGGCTGTCCGCTCCGCTGACCACGCCGAGTTCGGCCCCGCCGAGCCCGGAGGCGCTCACCGTCGCCAAGCAGTGGGCGACCGCCTGGGCGCACCATCCGCCCGGTATCACCAACGCCGACTGGCTGAACGGGATGCGGGCGCTGACCACCGCGGAGTACCTCCCGGTGATGTCCACTGTGGATCCTTCGAACATTCCGGCCGGCAAGGTGACCGGTGACCCTTCGGTTGTCTCCTCCTACGGCAGTTCGGTACACGTCGTCGTCCCCACCGACGGTCCCAAGCTCAGCATCACCGTGGTCAAGACCGACGCGGGGTGGCGAGTGGCGGACTACGACCAGGCGACCTGACCGTGCGGCTCGCCATCCTGATCGGGGTGCTGGTCGCCGCGGTGTTCGCCGCGGTGCTCACCGCCACCGCGGTGACCAAGGTGGTGACCGACCAGCAGCAGGCCGCGGCGGGCGGGATCACGAACACCTCCTGCGACGCGGCGATCGGCCCGACCCAGCCGGGCCAGCCGGAACAGGGCAGCGCGCAGGCCGCCAAGCTCGACGACGAGCAGCGCGGCACGGTCGCGCTGATCATCTCGGTCGGCAAGCAGCGCAGCCTGGCCCCGCGGGCCTGGCAGGTGGCGATCCAGGCCGGGATGACCGAATCCGGCCTGCACAACCTGACCTACGGCGACCGCGACTCGCTGGGCATCTTCCAGATGCGCCCGTCCATGAACTGGGGCAGCGTCGCCCAGGTCACCGACCCGAACTACGCGGTCAACAAGTTCTTCGACGTGCTGCTCGCCGTGCCGGACTGGGAGAACCGGCGGCCGGGCGACGCGGCGCAGGCGGTCGAGCGCTCCGGGTTCCCGGACCGCTATCACCGGTGGGAGGCGATGGCGGCCACGCTGGTGGAGAACCTCGGCCAGGTGGCCGACGCGGTCGGCTGCGGGCAGGGCACCGGCGCCGCGCTGCCGCCGAGCCAGGCGGCCGCGCAGGCGATCAAGTTTGCCTTGGGCGAGCAGGGCAAGCCGTATGTGTGGGGCGCGACCGGGCCGAATTCCTACGACTGCTCGGGCCTGATGCTGCGGGCCTACGAGTCGGCGGGCGTGACCCTGCCGCGCGTGTCCCGGGACCAGTACAAGGCGGGCGCCATGCTGCCGGTCCGCGAGGCACAGCCCGGTGACCTGGTCTTTCTGGCCAACGACCCGGCCGACCCGGCGACCATCCACCACGTCGCGATGTACCTCGGCGACGGCAAGATCGTCGAGGCGCAGACGACCGGTGTGCCGGTGCACATCCGGCCGTTCTCGTTCGACGAGGCCGAAGTCGTCCCGCAGGCGGTGCGTCCCGGCGTTTAGCATGGACCGCGGGAGGCACCGGCTCCGGCCTCGCGCACACCCCGCGCGCGAGGCAGGATTCACCCGAAGTCGCGGCCTGTCCACGAGCAGGTGGCCGCGCGCTGGCAGAGGATGACACACGTGGCACGGAAATTCGGCAAACGAGGCAAACCCGGCCAGGGCGAGTCCCCGGACCCGGCGGCGCTGTTCGGCGCACCCCAGCCGCAGCGCCAGTCCGCACACCCGGCGTCCAGCACACCGCTGTCCGATTTGCTCGGCCACGGCTGGCCCGGCGTGGACGAGGGGTACGTGGTGCTGCCGCGCTCGCTGGCCCAGCGCATGTCGCTGCCCTGGCAGCAGCAGATGGCCGCGCTGCTCGCGCAATTCCACGCCGAGAACGCCGGCCTCGCCTGGCCGGTCTACCGGGTCGTGCCGTCCCGCTACGAGCGCCTGGAGGACCTGGACGAGGAACAGCTGGCCGAGGCGGGCTACCTGGTGGAGATGGACGCCGAAGGCGGCATGGTCTACCGCGAACGCAGCGGCCGGAAGGTCCAGGACCCGCACAACACGTCGGTCCTGGTGTCCTGCCTCGACCCGATCCGCCGTCCCGATGCCCATGCGTCCGCCCCGCATCCCGCGCCCGGCCCGCTCGTCGCTCCCGCACCGATGAACATCGGCCCGGCGCCCGTGTGGCGAACGGGACCGCACGGGCCGGGCGAGGCCGGGCCACCGCCTGGCCCCGGTAGCGGCCCGCCTCGGGACGGGGGGCCGATGTCCGGTGCCGGGCGTGGTCCGGGGGGCGGGTCCGGGGGTGGCGTTGCGTCTGGTGGTGCCGGGTCTGGCCGTGTGTCCGGTGGTGGGCCGGTTGCCGGTGGTGGCGGTGCTGGTGGAGGTGGGCCGGTCGCTGGCGGTGGCGCTGGTGGTGCGCCGGTCGCCGGTGCCGGTGCCGGTGCCGGTGCCGGTGATGGTGGTGGCGGTGGCGGAGGTGGGCCGGTTGTCGGTGCCGGTGGTGGCGCTGCTGGTGGTGGACCGGTCGTTGGTGGCGGTGGAGTCGGGTCGGCCGTTGGTGCCGCCGGTAGCGGCGCCGTGCCTGGTATGGCGCCTGAGCCGGGCCAGGCGTGGGGTGCTGGTGCCGGTCAAGGTCGTGATGCCGGTGTGGTGCCGGATCCGGGTATCGGTCGTGATGCCGCGCCTGAGCCGGGGCAGGCTTGGGGCGTTGGTGCCGGGCAACGTCCTGACGCCGCGGTGATGCCGGAATCCGTTCGTGGCCATGATCCCGCTGCTGTGCCCGAGCCGGTTCGCGGTCACGATGCTGCGGCGACGCCGGAGCGCGCTCGGGGTCCTGCTGCCTCTGCTGTGCCCGAAGCTGTTCATGGTCGTGATGCCGCGGTCGTGCCCGAGCCTGCCGGTGACCCCGCGGTGAGGCCTGATCGGGGTCGGGAACCCGTCGTCACACCCGACCCGATCGCGCCCGGCCACGAGCGGACGGCCGAGCCGAGGCACGGTCAGCATCCTCTCGCGGAGGCCGGATCTCCTCTCCCGGCGTGGACGCCCGTCCCGGCGAACCCCTTGCCCGCACCGGAATCCGTAGCCGAACACGTGCTCGGCGAAACATCATCGCCCGTAGCCGGTCCCGGTGTTGCGGCCACTCCCAAGGAAGACGAACAACGTCGCGCCCGGCAGTCCTGGCAGCCGGAGCCGTACGTGCACGAGCCTCATCCGCCGAATCCGGACACCGGCCTGCCGTCCTGGGGCTCCGGCGGGAGTTCGGCGCCGGAGCGTGCGGCCAGGCCGGTCGATCTCTCCGCACCAGTACCGCCGGAAGTGGGCACGCAGACGCCGGAATCCCAGGCGCCGCCAGAGACTCCTCCTCAACCGGCCGCGGTAACACAGCCGCCATCGGCACCCGTGGCGTCGCCGCCGGGCGGGGCGAGGTTGCCGCCGCAACCGCAGGCTCCGCAGTCGTTCGTGGTTGAGGCGTCATCACAGCCGGACGTATTGTCTTCGCCGCACGTTGAGCCGCCGGTCCCGTCTGCGCAGGGTGGGGCGGGGGAGCCACTGCCGGTGTTCGGTGAGGCCGCGTCGTCGCGGGCGGATGTGGTGCCGGCGCCGCAGGATGGCGCGGTGCAGCCGCCGCCGGTGTTCGGTGAGGCCGTGCTGTCGCGGCCGGATGTGGTGCCATTGCCGCACGGCGGGGCGGATCAGCCACCGCCGGCGCCGGGTGAGGCAGTGCCGTCGCAGGTGAATACGGTCCCGTCTCCGCAGGGTGGGGCCGAGTTGCCGGTGCATCTGCAGTCCCCGATTCCGTCGCAGGCGGAGGCGTCTCAGCCGCTGCAGGCCGAGGGGGGATTGTCTCCGCAGCCGCAGGGTTCCCCATCGTCGGTGGCTGGGGTGCCCGTGCCGTCGCAGCCGCGGTTGCCGCTGGATGGAGAGTCTGTGGCGTCGCAGCCCGGTGTCGTGGAGTCGTCGCAGTCGCAGGTTCCGCAATCGTTCGTGGCGGATGTGTCCGTCGCGTCGCAGCCGGACGTGCTCCCTTCGCCCCAGGTTGCGCAGCCGCCGGTGGTTGAGGCGCCGGTGTCGTCACGGTCGGATGTGGTGGAGTCTCGGCAGGGTGGGGCGGAGTGGCCGGTGCAACAGCAGCCGCCGGTGCCGTCGCAGTCGGAAGTGCCTCCGCTGCCGCAAGTTCAGCCGGAGTCGCAGGTGCCGCGATCGCCAGTGGTTGAAGTGCCCGTGCCGCCGCAGCAGGTGTCCGGGAGGCAGCCGGCGGGTGGGGCGCCGGATTTGGGTGGGGGAGTCGTGCCGCAGCCGGGATATCCGGCGGACGTGGGGGCGCCCCGTTTCGAGTTGCCGCAGCCGGGGGGTGGGCGGCGTGCGGACGAAGGGTCTGATGGCCGGTCACTGCCGGTGTTCCCCGGGCAGGAGACCGAGCCGGTCGCGCCGCCTCCGCCGATGCGGGGTTACCGAGGGGAACCGCCGGTGTTCCCCGGGCGGGAGCCGGTCGTGCCGCCGGTGCCGGATGCCACGCCGGGACCGCGTTCCGCTCCCCTGGACGAGGCCGACACTCCGCCGCGGGGGACGCCGCTGCCCTCGTCGCGAGGGTGGTTCGACCAGCACCCCGATCAGCATCCCGGCCGGCAGGACGGCGCGGAGTTCGGACCGACCGGCGATCCCACCGAAATCCCGTTCCGCTGGCGAAAATGACGAGCCGGATGCGAGGCTGAAACCATGTCTGACGACCCGAACCCGGACCACGGCTGGTACTACAACACCCGCACGCACGAGGTGGAGCACCGCAACCGCGGTCGCAGCATCGACCTGCTCGGCCCCTACCCGGACGAGGCCACGGCCCGCCGCGCACTGGACATCGCCCGGGAACGCAACCGCCAGGCCGACGCGGCCGACCGCGAATGGAACGGCGACTGACCCGACCGTCCGCCCGAAGTCACCCGAAGTCACCCGAAGTCCGTGAAGGGCACCTTCACGGACTCTGCGGCCAGGGTTCCGGCAAAGTCGGTGTAGAGGTCCGTGAAGGGTCCCTTCACGGACTCTGAGTCTGTGAAGGGTCCCTTCACAGACCCGAAACCGGTCCGGCGCACGCTACGAGGTGGTCGCACACACCTCCGCATCGCCCACTGCCGGGTCCCCGACCAACTTTGCCGACACCCTGGACTATGCGGCTGTGAAGGTGCCCTTCACAGCTTTCCCTCCCGCACCGAGCGAACCGAGCGAACCGAGCGAATGGGGCGAACGGGAGCGGAAGGACCGGGCTCAGGAAGCCGCGGCCACCGAAGGGTCCAGCACGAAGTCCGGGTCCACCTGGGCAGCGAGGTCGCCGCCGGTGCGGTCGTTGCCCCAGGCATGGGCATTGCGGAGGTGGAATTCCACGCCCTGGCGCTGGTACCGGGCCCAGTCCCGCGTGGAAGCGTCCACAGTGGACAGCATGTCGGCCAGGGTGTCCAGGTTCGGCTGCTCCAGTTCGCCGATCGGGCGGGTGCGGCCGCGTTCGGCGGCGCGGACGTGGCCGGAGGTGGTCAGCCAGCCGAGCAGGGCGTCGCCGAGGTTTTCGGTCAGGAACTCGACGTCGTCGGTGTCGGTCACCTTGTTGCCGACGGCGACCAGGCGGACGCCGAAGTCACGGGCGTGGTCGGCGTACTGGCGGTACACGCCTACGCTGCGCAAGGTGGGCTCGCAGACCAGGAAAGTCACGTCGAAACGGGTGAACAGGCCGGAGGCGAACGCGTCCGCGCCCGCGGTCATGTCCATCACCACGTACTCGCCCGGGCCGTCGACCAGATGGTTCAGCAGCAGCTCCGCGGCGCCGACCTTCGAGTGGTAGCAGGCCACCCCCAGATCGTCCTCGTCGAACCGGCCGGTCACGCCCAGCCGCACCCCGCCGAGCGGGCGGAAGCAGGCGTCGAACACCGGGTTGTCCTCGAACGGCCGCACCAGCCGGGAACCGCGGCCGGGCGGGGTCGTCTTGATCATCGCGTCCGCGGACGCGATGCGCGGGTTGTCGCCCCGCAGGTAGTCCTTGATCATCGGCATGTGCTCGCCCAGCGTCGGCCAGGCCAGTGCCTGCTCCTCGGTGGCCCCGAGCGCGACCGCGAGGTGCTGGTTGATGTCGGCGTCGATGGCCAGCACCGGTTTGCCCGCGCCGGCCAGGTAGGACACGAACAACGACGAGAGGGTGGTCTTCCCGCTGCCGCCCTTGCCGACGAACGCGATCTTCACGGCGAACCCTTTCCCGAAATGAAGACGGTTTTCATTGCCGTACGTTACACCCGTCCGGCTCGCACCCGAACGGGCGATCACGGCCGTTCGGGCGGATACTGTGTGGTGGTGCCCCCACTCGTGATCCGGACCCACGCGTCGGGAGGGGACTTCGGTCGTCTCCGGGCGGAATTCGCGCTGCCGGAGTCCTTCGGGCCGGATGTGCTCGCCGAGGCCGAGGCGGCGGTGCTCGATCCGCTGGCCGCCACGGGTGAACGCGAGGACGCCACCGGGCTGCCGTTCGTCACGATCGACCCGCCCGGGTCAAAGGACCTCGATCAGGCGATGCTGCTGGAACGCACGGTGCACGGCTTCCGGGTGCACTACGCGATCGCCGACCTCGCCGTGTTCGTCCCGCCCGGCGGGGCGCTCGACCGCGAGGCACGCCGTCGCGGGCAGACGCTCTACCTGCCCGACGGCAATGTCCCGCTGCATCCGCCGGTGCTCTCCGAGGGGGCGGCGAGCCTGCTGCCCGGCGAGGTGCGCCCGGCCGTGCTGTGGACGATCGACGTCGGCGAGGACGGCGCGCTCGCCGGCACGCGCGTCCGACGGGCGCTGGTCCGCTCCACCGAGCAGTTCGACTACGAAGGGGTGCAGGCCGCGCTCGACGCCGGGTGTCCGCATCCGTCCGTGGCCGCGCTGCCGGAGCTGGGCCGGTTGCGCCGGGAGCGGGCGGTTCGCCGGGGCGCGCTGGAGCTGCAGTTGCCGGAGCAGGAGATCACCGGCGACGTGGACGGCGGCTGGGTGCTCGCCCGCCGGCCGCGCACCGCGGTGGACGCCTGGAACGCGGAACTCTCCCTGCTCACCGGGATGGCCGCGGCGCAGATCATGATCGAGGCGGGCATCGGCGTGCTGCGCACGTTGCCGCCTGCCGATCCGGATTCGGTGGGGTGGCTGCGCCGTTCCGCCGCGGCGGGCGGGCTGAGCTGGCCGCCGGAGACCACGGTCTCCGAGTTTCTGTCCACTTTGGATCCTGAGCGGCCGGCGTCGATGGCGCTGTACGCCGACACCACGCGGTTGCTGCGCGGCGCCGGGTACACCGCGTTCGACGGCGCGTTACCGGAAGTCGTTACGCACGCCGGGATCGGCGGTCCGTATGCGCACGTCACCGCGCCGATCCGGCGGCTCGTCGACCGTTTCGCCACGGAGGTCTGTCTCGCGGTGACGGCGGGGCGCGAGGTGCCGTCGTGGGTCCGGGAGGCGCTTGCCGACGTGCCGGCGCAGATGTCCGCGTCGGACGGTCTGGCCGCGCGGGTGGAGCGGGCGTGCATCGATCAGGTCGAGGCGTGGGTGCTGGCCGAGCGCGTCGGGCAGGAGTTCGCGGCGGTGGTGCTGCGGGCCGAGGAGACGAGGGCGGAGATCCTGCTGGAGGATCCGCCGGTGATGGCCAAATGCGCCGGGACGCGGTTTCCGGAAGGGGAGCGCATCATGGTGCGGCTGTCCGAAGTGGACGTCGAGCATCGAAGGGTGTCGTTCGAACGGGTATGAGAAACGCGGAGCTGATCGACGACCTGGGCGAACCGGTGCCGGTCACCGGCGAGCCGCGGCGGGTGGTGTCGCTGGTGCCGTCGCTGACCGAGGCGGTGGAGGTGAGCGTGCCCGGCCGGATCGTGGCGGCCACCGGCTACTGCACGCATCCGTCCACTTTGGAGGTGCCGAGGGTCGGCGGGTCGAAGTACCCGAAGCTGGACCTGGTGCGCGCGCAGCGGCCGGATCTGGTCCTGGCCAACTCCGAGGAGAACCGGCCGGAGGACGTGGCGGAGCTGCGGGCCGACGGGATCCCGGTGTTCGTGATGGCCGCCGCCGGATCCGTGCCCGCCGCGCTGGGCTCGTTGCGGCGGATTCTCACCCAGGCTTTCGGTATCGACGAGCCCGGGTGGCTGGTCACCGCGGAGGATCTCTGGCGGGAGGTCGAGCCGGTCCGGCACCGCGCGGTGATCCCGGTGTGGCGCAAGCCGTGGGTCGTCCTCGGCCGCGACACCTTCGCCGGGGACGTGTTGCGCAGGCTCGGCGTGGAGAACGTCTACTCCGGACACTCGGAGCGCTATCCCCGGCCGTCGCTGGAAGAACTCACCGAGACCGGGGCCGACCTGGTCGTACTGCCCGATGAGCCGTACGTGTTCACCCAGGACGACGGCCCCGGCTTCTTCCCGCGAATGCGCACGGTCCTGCTGTCCGGCCGCTACCTCAGCTGGTACGGTCCGTCTCTTGTGGACGCGTACGCCGCGCTCAGAGCGTCAGTCCGGTGAGCACGGTGACGCGTTCCTCGGGCGGGAAGGCCTGGCCCGGCGGACCGTGCCGACTCTGCCCGCGCCGCCGTACCGTGCTCGCCGCGACCGGCAGCCACGCCGCACGGAACGCCCTGTACGAGCGGCTGGAATCTGTTGCCGGGCCGGTGTTCTTCGCCATCGTGACCGGCGGCTGATCATCTTCGGCACACTCTGCGTGACCAAGGCCGCCGAACTGCTCGGCCGGGACCTGGACGCGCCGGGGGTGCGCGCCGAACTCTGGTTCGCGCTCCGGATCACGTCGTGACGAGCAGCGCGATCGGCGAATCCCCGCACCGCCGCAGGGTCGCGCCGCTGGGGGCGGTGTAAGGCTCGGCACCTGAGGTCCACCAGGCCGGCACGTCGACGTCCCGCACCAGTGAACCGGTCGCCTGCCGCACGGTGTTGGACACGATCACGCGCCCTTGTGCGTTCAGCAGCGCGGCTTTTCGCCCCAGAGAACGCAACCGGCGGCTCACCGTGCGCTCGAATTCGCGCACGTACACGTCCGCACCGACGACCCCGGCAAACCTGCCTTCGCAGGCGACCGGCACGGTGAACGTCAGCGTGTACTCGTCTGTGCAGAGGTAGTCCACGTACGGCCCGTTGATGTGCCGCCGGCCGCTGTCGCGCGGCACCGTGAACCAGGATTGCCGGGTGTAGTCCAGGAACTGGGCGCTCTCCGGATCCAGGCTGATGAACAGCTGTTCCGGTTCGGATTCCTCATCGCGAAGCCGGGTCCACCACTCGAATCCGAATTCCTGATCGGTGAGCACCTGCGGTGCGCTCACGAACCCGGCACCGATCACCAGCCCGCCCAGCGCGTCGACGACCTGCGGGCGGATCCCGTGCAACGCCTGTGTGGTACGGCTTTCCGGCTCGGCGAGCACGGTCTCGGCGGCGGCCAGCACCGGCTTCAGCCGCGCGAAGATCTCCTCGACGAGGGTGGACACCTGGGTCACGACCTCTTCGCCGGGTGGCGTTCGGGTGTCGGTCACGATGCTCACCTCGTCCGGCAGGGTCCGCGGAGTTTACGGCGTTTCCAGGGACAGATGCAGATCCGCGAGCCGATCGAGCGCGCTCAGCACGTGGTCCTCGGTCAGCCTGCGCGCCAGATCGCCGTCGGTTGCGGCGATCGCGGCGACGATGGCCTGATGCTCAGCGTAGGCCGCGCGGCATTGCTCGCCGCCACCGAGGGGTACCCACAGCAGCCAACCGTGCTCGCCCTGGAGCTGTACCTCCTGGTTGGTCAGCCGCGGGGACTGCGCGGCGGCCGCGATCTCCAGGTGGAACTGCCGTTCGGCCCGGATCGCCTCCGGCCCGGACGCCTCGCGCAGATCCTCGGCGTTCAGCCGCAGCCGGTCGAGGTCCTCGGGGGTGCTGCGCTCGGCGGCCAGCTTCGCCGCCGCACCGGCCACTGCGAGGTAGTGGTCGCCGAGATCGCGCAGGTCCGCCAGGGACAGCAGGCTCAGCCTGCTCGCCCAGGAACTCGGCGAGGGCCACGCCGGGGTGCGCACGAAGCTGCCGCCGCCCCGGCCGCGACGGGTCTCCACCAGCCCCTGCTGGCGCAACACGGCGAGGGCCTCCCGCACGGTCACGGTGGCGACCCGGAACTGCGCGGCCAGCTCCACCTCGCTCGGCAGCTGCTCGGCGTCGTCGAGCAGGCCGAGTGTGATGGCGTCGAGCAGCCGGGCCGCGACCGCGTCGGCACGGCCGAGCTGGTCGAGCGGAGCGAACATCGCCAGGCGCGCGCTGTTCGACATCTCCTTGCGCATCGTGGGTTCGCCCCTCTCGTGCATTGGGGTCAATCCTGCCCGAGGACCTTGTTCTATGAAATATGGAGTTATAGGTTTCCGGCTGCCACGGAGAGTCAGGAGACGCACGCGTGCAGGAACTGAAGCATTTCGTCGGCGGCGAGTACCTCGGCTCGCTGTCCGGGAAGGTCGCGGAAATCGTCGACCCGGTGACCGGCCGCCCGTACTGCACCGCGCCGGTGGCCGGGGCGGAGGACGTCGACCGTGCGCTGAAGACCGCCGCGGAAGCCTTCGAGATCTGGCGGGAGACCACGCCGTCCCAGCGTCAGCTCGCGCTGCTGAAACTCGCAGACGCGGTGGAAGCGCGTGGCGAGGAGATCGTCGGTGTGGAGTCGCGTGACACCGGTAAGCCGCTTTCGCTGACGATGTCGGAAGAACTGCCGATGATCCTCGACCAGCTGCGCTTCTTCGCCGGGGCCGCCCGCGTGCTCGAAGGCCGGTCGGCGGGCGAGTACCTGGAGGGTCACACCTCGTTCCTGCGGCGCGAGCCGATCGGCGTCTGCGCGCAGGTGACCCCGTGGAACTACCCGCTGCTGATGGCGATCTGGAAGGTCGCTCCCGCACTCGCGGCGGGCAACACCGTCGTGCTCAAGCCCTCCGACACCACGCCTGCCGCCACCCTGCTGCTCGCCGAGATCGCCGCGGAGTTCCTGCCCGCGGGCGTGTTCAACGTGCTGTGCGGCGACCGTGACACCGGCCGGGCGCTGGTCGCGCACGAGATCCCGGCGATGGTCTCGATCACCGGCTCCGTGCGTGCCGGGATCGAAGTCGCCGGCTCCGCGGCTCGCGACCTCAAGCGGGTGCACCTGGAGCTGGGCGGCAAAGCGCCGGTGCTCGTGTTCGAGGACGCGGACGTGGAGGCAGCTGCCGAGACCATCGCGATGGCCGGGTACTTCAACGCGGGCCAGGATTGCACCGCGGCCACCCGGGTGCTGGTCGCCGACGACGTGCACGACACCTTCGTCGCCGCGCTCGCGCGGCAGGCCGTGGCGACCAAGACCGGCCGGCCGGACGACGAGACGGTCGCCTACGGCCCGCTCAACAACGCCGGTCAGCTCGCCAGGGTCGCCGGGTTCATCGACCGGCTGCCCGGCCACGCGACTGTCCACTGTGGAGGACACCTGGCCGGCGACGAGGGCTACTTCTACGAGGCCACCGTGGTTTCCGGCGTCCGGCAGGACGATGAGATCACCCAGAACGAAGTGTTCGGACCGGTGATCACCGTGCAGCGCTTCTCCGGTGAGGAAGACGCGGTGCGCGCGGCGAACGGAGTGCCCTACGGGCTCGCCTCCTCGGTCTGGACGAAGGACCACCAGCGCGCCATGCGGGTTTCGGCGAAGCTCGACTTCGGCTGCGTCTGGATCAACACGCACATCCCGCTGGTGGCCGAGATGCCGCACGGCGGATTCAAGAAATCCGGCTATGGCAAGGATCTCTCGCTTTACGGCCTGGAGGACTACACCCGCGTCAAGCACGTGATGAGCGCGCTGTAGCCGCAGTGACGACCAGATTCACCGGGAGGTCCGTCATGCCCCACCAAGCCCCCGCCGAGACCCGGCGCCCGGACCGGCCGCCGCCGGACGGGCAGCCGGCGATCCGGCTCACCGGACTGCGGAAGCACTTCGACAAGGTGCGCGCGGTCGACGGGGTCGATCTCGACATCCCGCCCGGCGAGTTCTTCGCGATGCTCGGCCCTTCCGGCTCCGGCAAGACCACCGTGCTGCGGATGATCGCCGGATTCGAACTGCCCACTGCGGGCACCATCGAACTCGACGGCGAGGACGTCAGCCGGCTCGCCCCATTCGAACGGGACGTGAACACCGTCTTTCAGGACTACGCGCTCTTCCCGCACATGTCCGTGCGGCAGAACGTGGAGTACGGCTTGAAAGTCCGCCGGGTCGCGAAAGCCGAACGGCGGGAGCGCGCCGCGGAAGCATTGCGCACCGTGCGGCTCGGCGACTACGGCGACCGCAGGCCCGCACAGCTTTCCGGCGGTCAGCGTCAGCGCGTCGCCCTCGCCAGGGCGCTGGTGAACCGGCCGAAGGTGCTGCTGCTGGACGAACCCCTCGGCGCGCTGGATCTCAAGCTGCGACAGGCGATGCAGGTCGAGCTGAAGCAGATCCAGCGCGAGGTCGGCATCACTTTCCTTTTCGTGACCCACGATCAGGACGAGGCACTGACCATGAGCGACCGGATCGCGGTGTTCAACGCGGGCCGGATCGAACAGGTCGGTACGCCGATGGAGGTCTACGAACGGCCGGCGAGTGCGTTCGTCGCCGGTTTCGTCGGCACCTCCAACCTGCTGAGCGGGAGCGGCGCGGAAGCGGTGCTAGGCCGTCCGGGTATTTTCAGCATCCGCCCGGAGAAGATCCGCATCGACGATGACCTGGCTTTTCCCGCCGGTTCCGGGGAAATCTCCGCAACCGGGGCGGTTACCGATGTCGTATACGCCGGATCCACCGTGCGTTACGCTGTCGCGCTCGACGCCGGGGGTCAGTTGTCCGTGGTCCGCCAGAACGCCGGTGAACCGGTCCGGTTCGCCGACGGGCGGGTCCGCTTGAGCTGGCGGCGTGAACACAGTTTCCAGGTCCCCGAAGCCGGCTAGTTCTCACGGGAAGGTTGTTCTCCAGATGAAGAACAGGAAGACGCTGTTCGCAGGATTGTGCGGCGTGAGCCTGCTGCTCGCGGCCTGCGGCACGTCGGGTTCCGGCTCCGCCGGGTCGGCCCCGGGCGCGCAGGGCTTCACCCCGCCCAAGCTCGCCGCGCTCACCCAGCTCGGCCAGCCGGAAGGGCAGCTGAACGTGCTCGCCTGGCCGGGCTACGCGGAAAACGGCTCGAACGACCCGAAGGTCAACTGGGTCACGCCGTTCGAACAGCAGACCGGCTGCAAGGTGAACGTCAAGCCGTTCGGCACCTCGGACGAAGCGGTGACGCTGATGAAGACCGGGCAGTACGACGTCGTCTCCGCCTCCGGCGACGCGTCGCTGCGGCTGGTCGCCTCGGGCGACGTCGAGCCGGTGAACACCGCGCTCGTGCCGAATTACAACGACGTTTACCCGTTCCTCAAGAACAAGTCGTGGAACAGCGTGAACAACGTGGCCTACGGAATCCCGCACGGCTGGGGCGCGAACGTGCTCACCTGGCGTACCGACAAGGTGAGCCCGGAACCGAAGTCGTGGTCGCCGATGTTCGAGCCCAACTCGCCGTTCAAGGGCAAGATCATCGCCTACGACTCGCCGATCTACATAGCCGACGCCGCGGTGTATCTGATGGCGCACCAGCCGGATCTGGGCATCAAGAACCCGTATGCGCTCGACGACAAGCAGTTCGCCGCCGCGGTCGACCTGCTCAAGAAGCAGCGCCCGCAGGTCGAGGAGTACTGGTCGGACTACCTCAAGGAAGCCCAGTCGCTCAAGAGCGCTGACGGGACGATCGGCACCGCCTGGCAGGTGACCGTGAACCTGGCCAAGAGCCAGGGCGTGCCGCTCGCGGCCACGGTGCCGAGCGAGGGTGCCACCGGCTGGTCGGACACCTGGATGGTGGCGGCCAAGTCGCAGCACAAGACCTGTGCCTACAAGTGGATGGACTACGTCGTCAGCCCGAAGGTGAACGCTCAGGTCGCCGAATACTTCGGGGAGGCGCCGGCGAATTCCAAGGCCTGCGCGGAGTTCACGGACAAGAGCCTCTGCGGCACCTACCACGCCAACGATGCCGCGTACGCGGCCAAGATCCAGTACTGGACCACGCCGATCCCGCAGTGCCTCGACGGCCGTACGGACCTCGAGTGCAAGGACTACGGCGCCTGGACCCGCGCCTGGACCGAGATCAAGGGCTGACGCCTCTTCCGGCTCCGTGCCCCGGGAAGACCGTGAAGGGTCCCTTCACGGACTCAGAGTCCGTGAAGGGACCCTTCACAGCCCACGCCCTTCTTCGAAAGCGCAGGCAGATGACCGCCGTGAGCACGCCGAGCGACCGCGTTTCGGCCTACTTCCACCGCAAGCCCCGGCTGCGTCTCGGCTTCCTGCTCGGCGCCCCGATGCTGTGGCTGGGGCTGGCCTACCTCGTCGCGCTCGGCGCGCTGTTCGTCACGGCCTTCTGGTCCACCGATGTGTTCACCGGCAAAGTGGTCACCGACTGGTCGCTGGACAACTTCGTCACGCTGTTCAGCGATTCGGTCTACCGCACGATCACCCTGCGCACGGTCGGGATTGCCTTGCTGGTCACGGTGATCGACGCGGTGATCGCGTTCCCGATGGCCTTCGCCATGGCCAAGCTCGCCTCGCCGCGGGCGCAGCGGATCCTGGTGATCGCGGCGATGACCCCGCTGTGGGCCAGCTACTTGGTGAAGGCCTACGCGTGGCGAACCCTGTTGTCCGGCAACGGAGTGCTCAACTGGCTGCTCTCGCCGTTCGGTGGCACCGGCCCCGGCTACGGGGTCACCGCCACGGTGATCACCTTGTGCTACTTGTGGTTGCCGTACATGATCCTGCCGATCTACGCCGGGCTCGAACGGCTGCCGGACTCCCTTGTGGACGCTTCCGGCGACCTCGGCGCGCGCTCGTTTCGGACCTTCCGTTCGGTGATTCTGCCGCTGACCTTCCCGGCCATTGTGGCCGGTTCGATCTTCACGTTCTCGTTGTCGCTCGGCGACTACATCGCGGTGAAGATCGTCGGCGGCACTTCGCAGATGCTCGGCAACGTGGTCTACGACAACATCGGCGCGGCCAACAACCTGCCTTTCGCCGCGACCGTGGGCATCGTGCCCGTCGTGATCATGCTCGTCTATCTGGCCGCGGTGCGCCGTACCGGCGCGCTGAACAACCTCTAGGAGACCCGCCGTGCGGATGTCGAAGACCGCCTGGGTGCTGCTGTGGACCGCGCTCGGCGCCGGGTTCGCGGTGCTCTACTTCCCGCTGCTGGTGGTCCTGCTGAACTCGGTCAACGCGGACACCACGTTCGGCTGGCCGCCGAAGAGCTTCACCCTGGAATGGTGGGGCCGCGCGGTGACCAGCGAGGGCGCGCTGCACGCGTTGTGGACGAGCGTCCTGGTCGGTCTCGCGGCCACCGCGATCGCGCTCCTGCTCGGCACGATGGCCGCGTTCGCCCTGCAGCGGTACCGGTTCTTCGGGCGGAACTCGGTGTCGCTGCTGATCGTGCTGCCGATCGCGCTGCCCGGCATCGTCACGGGGATCGCCCTGAACAACGCGTTCCGCACGATTCTCGGCGTGGATCTTGGTGTGGCTACGGTGATCATCGCGCACGCGACGTTCTGCATCGTGGTGGTGTTCAACAACGTGGTGGCCCGGCTTCGCCGGCTGGGCGGCAATCTGGAAGAGGCCTCGATGGATCTCGGGGCGAACGGCCTCACGACGTTCCGCCTGGTGACCTTCCCGATGCTGCGGTCGGCCGTGGCGGCGGGTGGGCTGCTGGCGTTCGCGCTGTCCTTCGACGAGATCATCGTGACCACGTTCACCCTCGGCAGCGGGATGGAGACCCTGCCGATCTGGATCTACAACAACCTGTTCCGGCCCAACCAGGCGCCGGTGGTCAACGTGGTGGCCGCGGTGCTGATCGTGGTGTCGACCGTGCCGGTTTACCTGGCCCAGCGCCTGTCCGGTGGAGAAAGCGCCAGCGGCGGGCGGATCTGAGCGTTCCTCCCGGCGGCGGGGGCTGTGAAGGGACCCTTCACGGCTTCAGAGTCCGTGAAGGGTCCCTTCACGGACTTCACCGGAAGCCGTCGGTGGCTTCCCGGAGGGCGGCGAGGATTCCGGGATCGCCGACCGCGTGCCCGGCGCCTTCGACGAGCCGCAGGACCGAGCCCGGCCACGCATGATGCAGCTGGTAGGCGGTGATCGGCGGGCACACCGCGTCATACCGCCCCTGCACCAGCACCCCGGGAATCCCGGCCAGCCGTCCGGCGTCGCGAATCAGCTGTCCCTCCTCCAGCCACGCACCATTCCGGAAGTAGTGCACGGCCAGCCGTGCGAACGGCAACGCGAAGGACGGCTTCGAGTACTGATCCACGAACGCGGGCTGCGGCAGCAGCGCCACGGTCGCGCCTTCCCAGGTGCTCCAGGCGATCGCGGCACGCTCGGCCACCGCGCGGTCGGGGGAGTGGAGCAACTCCGCATACCCCTCGATCGGATCCACGCGCTGCCGTTCGTCGAGCGGAGCCACGAAAGCGTCCCATTCGGCGGGGAACAGATGGGCCGCCCCACCCCGGTAGAGCCAGTCGAGTTCACACCGCCGCACGGTGAAGACCCCGCGCAGGACGAGTTCGGTCACCCGGTCCGGATGGGCCTGCGCGTAGGCCAGCGCGAGCGTGGACCCCCAGGACCCGCCGAAGCACTGCCACCGCTGGATGCGCAGCCGTTCGCGCAGCAGTTCCAGGTCGGAAACCAAGTGCCACAATGTATTCGTGGCCAGATCCGAGGCGGGGTCGCCGGCGCTGGGCGTGCTGCGCCCGGCCCCGCGCTGGTCGAACAGCACGATCCGGTAGACGGCCGGGTCGAAGTGCTGCCGGGCGGCCGCGGAGATCCCGCTGCCCGGCCCGCCGTGCAGGACCACCACCGGCTTGCCGTCCGGGTTCCCGGCCTCCTGGCAGTAGAGCCGGTGCCCGTCGCCGACCTCAAGCAGCCCGTCGGCACGCACCGGCGTCGCGGGGTAAAGCTCCTCCATACCGGGCATTTTCCCCGATTCGCTCGCCGGGGCATGCACCGGGCCGCAGTGCCCGGACCTGGACGAGTGACGTGCGGAACCGCACTTCCCGCCGTCGCCTTGCCGATGGTTAACCTGCCGCTGGGTAGTTTTCGCAGGAATCTTGAACCCGACGCGTCGAAAGGCCTCGCGAATGTCCGCGGTCAGCTACGTCGAGTCCATTGTGGTGGGCGCCCTGCAAGGGGTGTCGGAATTGTTTCCGGTGTCCAGTCTCGGGCACAGCGTGCTGCTGCCCGCGCTCGTCGGCGGGCGCTGGGCGCAGGACCTGAGCCTCGGCAAGGACTCGCCCTACCTCGCGGTGCTGGTGGCCATGCACGTGGCCACCGCGCTCGCGCTCGTGCTGTTCTTCCGCCGCGACTGGGTGCGCATCATCGGGGGGCTGTGGACCTCCGTGCGCCGCCGCGAGGTGCGCACCGCCGATCAGCGGCTGGCCTGGCTGCTGGTGCTGGCCACGATCCCGGTCGGGATCGCCGGCCTGCTGCTGGAGAGCCTGCTGCGGGACGTGCTCGGCAAACCGGTGCCGGTGGCGATCTTCCTTGCCCTCAACGGCGGGGTGCTCTACGCCGCGGAGCGGTTCTCCCGGGTCCGGCCGGCGGCCGCGAAACCCGCGCGGGACGAGGAGACCGTGGACTTCAGTGCCGAAGAGACGCTGGTGATGCGGGCGGTCACGGTGGAGGAGGCGACCGACGCGCGGCTGTCGAAGCTGAGCGTGAAGGAGGCCGTACTCATCGGCTCGGCGCAGATCCTGGCGCTGCTGCCGGGCATCAGCCGGTCCGGGATCACCATGGTCGCCGGGCTCCGGCGCGGGCTGGGGCACGAGGACGCGGCCCGGTTCGCCTGGCTGCTGGCCACCCCGGTGATCCTCGCCGCGGGTGTGCTCAAGATGCCCTCGCTGTTCGCCCCGGAGAACAGTTCCTCGCTCGGCCCGGCGCTGGCCGGCAGCGTGGTCGCTTTCATCGCGTCCTATTTTTCTGTCCGTTTTCTGACGAAATACTTCGAAACGCGCACGTTGACCCCTTTCGCCGTCTACTGCGGCGTCGCCGGAATCGGCAGCTTGCTCGTCTTCACGTTGTGAGGGCTGGCTTCGCGCGCAATTCCCGCGGGTGCACACTGAAACCGTGCCGACGCCCCCGCCACTGAGCGGATCGAGCTTCTTCACGGCCTGGACCCTCGACGTCCCGGCCGTGCTGGTGGTTCTCGTGCTCGGTGCCGGTTACCTGCGCGCGGCGCGGCGTCAGGCGTCCTGGCCGCCCGGCCGGACCACGGCGTTCCTCGGCGGGCTGGCGACCCTTCTCGTGGTCACCTGCTCGTTCATCGGGGTGTACGACAGCACGCTGTTCTGGGTCCGCGCGACGCAGAACACCGTGCTGCTGATGGTCATCCCGCTGCTGCTCGCCCTCGGTGCGCCGGTGACGTTGCTGATGCGCGTCGCCCCGCCGGGCCTCGCCGGAAAACTGTGCCGGTACGGCCGTGGACCGCTCGCACGGTTCGTGACGTTCCCCCTGATCGTCACCGTGGTGCTGATCGCCCCGTTTCTCGTTCTCTATCTCACGCCGCTGTACGCGCTGACCCTCGATTCCACCGCTGTGGGCGGACTTGTACGGGTGGCCCTCGTGCTCGCGGGGTTCCTCTACTTCTACAGCCGGATACAGCTCGACCCCACGCCACGCGCCGGGGCGCATCTGGTGTCGGTGTGGATCTCGCTCACCGAAGTGATCTTCGACGGTGCGCTCGGCCTGGTGCTGTGGCTCGGCCCGTTGCTCGCGCCCGCGCACTACGACGCGGCGCACCGCGGCTGGGGGCCGGATCCGCGTACCGATCAGATCATCGGTGCCGGCGTGCTGTGGATCGGCGGCGACGTGGCCGGGTTGCCGTTCGTTGGCGCGTTGTTCATCCGCTGGGCACGCGACGACGAGAAACGCGCGAAGCAGCTCGACCGGCGGCTCGACGAGGAGGCCGAAGCCGGCGAGGCTCCGGCGAGCGGCTTGTGGTGGGAGAACGACCCGGAGCTGGCGGCGCGGTTCCGCCGCCGATGAGCCCCGGGCCGTTCATAGGAGCGCACTCAGGTGGAAGGCTCAGTGGAACGCGTGCTCGGGCGCGGGGAATTCGCCCCGCCGGACGTCTTCGGCGAACGCCGTGGCCGCGCCCTGCAGTACGCCCGCGAGATCGGCGTAGCGCTTGACGAACCGCGGCGCCTTGCCGCGCCGCAGCCCGGCCATGTCCTGCCAGACCAGCACCTGGGCGTCGCAGTCCGGGCCGGCGCCGATACCGACGGTGGGGATCTTCAGCTCGTGCGTCACGCGCTTGGCGGCCTCGGCCGGCACCATCTCCATCACCACCGCGAACGCCCCGGCCTCCTGCAGGGCCAGCGCGTCGGCGAGCAGCACTTCGGCCGCTTCGCCGCGCCCCTGCACCCGGTAGCCACCGAGATTGTGCTCACTCTGTGGGGTGAATCCAATGTGGCCCATCACCGGTATGCCCGCCGAGGTGAGTGCTTCGACGTGCGCGGCGAACCGGCGTCCGCCCTCCAGCTTCACCGCGTGCGCGCGGCCTTCCTTCATGAACCGCACCGACGTGGCCAGCGCCTGTTCCGGCGAGAGCTGGTAGGAGCCGAACGGCAGGTCGGCCACGACGAGCGCGCGCTTGACCGAGCGGGTGACCGCGCGGACGAGCGGCAGCAGTTCGTCCACAGTGACCGGCAGCGAGGTGTCGTAGCCGAACACGTTGTTCGCCGCGGAATCGCCGACCAGCAGCACGGGGATGCCCGCCTCGTCGAAGAGTTCGGCGGTATACATGTCGTAGGCAGTGAGCATCGGCCACGGTTCCCCGCGTTCCTTCAGCTCCCGCAGGTGATGGATGCGGACCTTGCGGCCGGTGGCGGGCGCGGCGGCCGGCCCGGTGCCGTACGGAGCGGCGAGTTCGCCGGGGCCACCAGCAGAGGAGAGAGCAGACATCTTTGTCGACCGTCCTTCCCTCGAGGCCTCGATGAGGTCCCCGGGTCGTGGAATCAGTACCGGTTTCAGCCTGACACGGGCGGCAGCGGCACCCAAGGTCGTGCGACCAGCTTCACACGCCGGATGATCGGCAACCCGAGGCCGGGTTCCGGCGTCCTTGAGAACGGCGGGCGCACCGACGTCCGCGATGTGGAAGGCGCACCCGTTCCCGAGGTGGATCGGCTGCGCCGCAGAGAAAGGTCTCCATGGGAACCCCAGTGAGTGCTCGTGCGCACATCCCGGCCTGGAAAGCCAAGGCGGGGGGCGTCACGGCCACGATCGTGCAGCTCGCGGCGCTCTACTCGATCGTGCTGCTGCTGGCCGGCGGCAGCCGCGGGCATCTGCTCGGCCTGATCGACGCGATGTTCTCCGCGCTGAGCCTACCGACCAGCGCGAGCCTGGTGATCGTGTTGCTGCTGGTGGTGCTCGGCGCGGCCCTGCGCCGTCGCAAGCGGGCGGCGCTCTACACCCTGCTGCTGTTCCAGTTCGCCGGGTTGCTGCTCACACTCAGCATCCAGGCGACGCTGCTGTGGGCGCCGGACCTGCTCTCGATGAACGCCCGGCAGATCCGGCACATCCCCACCCAGCTCACCGTGCTCACCGTGGCCGACGTGGTGACGGTGGTGCTGATCGTTCTCCTGTGGACGCTCCGTCCGGCCTTCCCCGCACGGCTGGCGCCCGGGGCGTGGTGGAACGGGCTGGCGACCTTGTTCGGCGGGCTGCTTCTGGTGATTCTCGTCGGCTGGGGGCTGGTCGAGCTTTTCCCGCGCACGCTCGGCGACAGCTGGGAAGGGTTCGCCTGGGTGGTCAACCACGCCACCGGGGAGAACCTGCCGCTGCGCCGGATCGGCGTCGGCGAAGGGCCGGGCTGGGTCGACGCGCTGCTGGACCTCGGTTCGACGTTCGTCGCCACGGCCGCGTTGTACACGCTGTTCCGTGGAGAGCGCAGCCGTCGGCTTCGGACGGACGACGAAGAGCTGCGGCTGCGCCGGCTGCTCGCCGAGTACGGCGAGGACGATTCTCTCGGCTACTTCTCGACGCGGCGGGACAAGAGCGTCGTCTTCGCGCCCAACGGCCGCGCCGCGGTGACGTACCGGGTGCTCGGTGGCACCAGCGTGGCGAGCGCGGACCCGATCGGCGACCCCGATGCGTGGGCCGACGCGGTACGGGTGTGGCTCGGCGAGGCGTACATGTATGGCTGGACGCCGGGCGTACTCGGCGCGAGCGAGAGTGGCGCGAAGGTCTATACCGCGGCAGGGTTGCGTGCGCTCGAAATCGGCGACGAAGCAGTTCTCGAAGTCCGCGAGTTCTCGCTCACCGGGCCGGAACGGAAGTCCGTGCGGCAGGCGGTGAAGCGGATCGAGCGGGCCGGCTACACCGCTCAGGTGCGCCGGCACGGGGAGATTCCGCAGGAAGAATTGGTGCAACTGCTCGCGCACGCCCAGCAGTGGCGCGGCGAGGAGACCGAGCGCGGCTTCTCGATGGCGCTGGGCCGGCTCGGTGATCCGAGCGACGGCCGTAGCGTCATGGTCGAGGCCTACGACGCGGAAGGACGGCTGCGCGGGCTGCTTTCCTTTGTGCCGTGGGGCAGGCGTGGGCTCTCGCTGGACCTCATGCGGCGCGACCGGGACGCGGAGAACGGTCTCAACGAGTACCTCGTCGCGCAGGTGGTCGCGGCCGCCCCGCAGCTCGGTGCGCAGCGGATCTCGCTGAACTTCGCGATGTTCCGCGCGGTCTTCTCCGAAGGAGAGCGGATCGGCGCGGGTCCGGTGCTGCGCGCGTGGCGCGGGATTCTGGGTGTGTTCTCGCGGTTCTTCCAGCTGGAATCGCTGTACCGCTCCAACGCCAAGTACGGCCCGGCCTGGGAACCGCGGTTCCTGTGCTACTCCTCGGCGCGCCGCTTGCCGCGGGTCGGCATCGTCGCGGGCGCGCTGGAAGGCTTCCTGCCCACCGGCCGGAGCCGCGCGCTGCGGCTGGAGAACGTGGGCGAGGAATTCGTCGCCGAGGTTCGGAAGATCGACGAAGAAGCAGCGGCGCGCGTGGTGCCGCGGATGAAGCGCCGTCCGGAGCAGGTACGCGTACGCGTCGCGAAGCTCGACAAGCTGCGAGAGCTCGGCGTGGACCCGTACCCGGTCGGCTTCCGCCGCGAAGACCTGCTGGGCGATCTCACGGACGAGTTCTCCGACCTGGAGCCGGACGCGCGGACCGGGCGCCGGGTCCGGGTGGCCGGCCGGGTGCTCGCGCTCCGTACGCTCGGTGGCCTGTGCTTCGCCCGGATCAAGGACTTTTCCGGCGAACTGCAGCTGATGCTGGACGCGAAGGTGCTCGATTTGTCCGGCTGGCGCAAGGGCGTGGACCTTGGCGACCACGTGGGCGTACGCGGCGAAATCATCACCTCGCGCCGAGGCGAGCTGTCCGTCCTGGTGCAGGAGTGGACAGTCACCGCGAAGTGCCTGCATCCGTTGCCGGACAAGCGGAGGGGCCTGATCGACCCGGAGACCCGGGTCCGGCAGCGCTACCTCGACCTGGCCGTGAACCCGGAGTCCGCGCAGATGCTGCGGCTGCGCTCCACTGTGGTCCGCGCGGTGCGGGAGCACCTGCACCAGGGCGACTACCTCGAAGTCGAGACGCCGATGCTGCAGACCGTGCACGGCGGGGCGAACGCGCGTCCGTTCATCACCCACATCAATGCCTACGACATGCGGATGTACCTGCGGATCGCGCCGGAGCTGTACCTGAAGCGACTGTGCGTGGCAGGGGTCGAGCGGGTCTTCGAGCTGAACCGGAACTTCCGCAACGAAGGCGTGGACGCCACCCACAACCCCGAGTTCACCATGCTGGAGGCGTACCAGGCGTACGCGGACTACAACTCGATGCGCAACCTCACCCGCGAGCTGGTGCAGCACGCGGCCGAGGCGGCGTTCGGGGCGCAGATCGTGCGCAGGGTGGACGCCGAGGGCCGGATGGCCGAGCACGACATCTCCGGGGACTGGCCGGTGATCCCGGTGCACGAGGCGGTCTCGCTGGCGCTGGGGGAGGAGATCGACTCGGAGACCCCGGTGCCGGTGCTGCGGCGGCTGTGCACCGCGGCGGGGATCACCGTGCCGGAGGAGGCCGGGCACGGCGACCTCGTGCTGAAGGCGCATGAGCACCTCGTGGAAGGCTCGACGGTGTTGCCGACGTTCTACACCGACTACCCGACCGACGTGTCGCCGTTGACGCGGCAGCACCGGGCCGACCCGCGGCTGGCCGAGCGCTGGGACCTGATCGCGTTCGGCTCCGAGGTGGGCACCGCCTACACCGAGCTGACCGACCCGATCGAGCAGCGGCGGCGGCTGGAGGCCCAGTCGCTGCGCGCGGCGAGCGGGGACGTCGAGGCGATGGAGCTGGACGAGGACTTCCTGCTGGCGCTCGAACACGGGATGCCGCCGACCGGCGGGCTGGGGCTGGGCATCGACCGGCTGCTGATGCTGCTCAGCGGTGCCTCGATCCGGCAGACGGTGCTCTTCCCGTTCGTTCGCCCGCAGGGATGAGGCTCCGGCTGCGCTCGGTGACCGCCCGAGCACAATACACAGGAAAGGTGTCGGTCCGGTCTCGGCTGTGACACCGCCACGAGCAACGGCGCGGCCGGTCGCCTAGGGTGTGCGGGTGCGTGCTGCGCGACTCGCTGCGATCGTCCTCATGGGACTCGGGGTGCTGGCGTATTCCGCGTGGCTGCTGGAGTTTCTGGTGCCCACCGGGGTGTCGCCGGTCACCCAGCCGACCGCGGATCTGCTGCTCGCGAACCCGCTGTTCCAGGTCACGACCGGGATCGCCGGGCTGTCCTTCGCGGCCGCCGGGCCTCCGTTGATGCGGCTGGTCCCGGTGCGCTGGACGGGGCGGCTGAGCGCGCTCACCCTGGCCGGCTTCGGCCTGCTGCTCGTGATCGGCACGGCCGCGCCCGAGTCGGCGCCGATCCGGGTCCTGATGAACCTGGTGTTCGCGGTGGGCACGGTGAGCCTGGTGATGTGGTGGCCGCCGGGCTGGCGGGCGTGGGCGCTCGGCGGGCTGACGCTGGTGCTGGTCGCCGGGATGCTGGTGGCGCTCGGCCCGGCGGGCTGGCGGGGGGTGTTCAGCCGGGCGCAGCATGTCGCCCACACGGTGGTGATTCTCATCGGCGGGGCCTATGTGCTCCGGACGCCGCTGGCGAAGACGCGAAAATCGTCGGTGGCGGATGCGATGCTGGATCGCACGAGACCACCGAATCCGAACTGAGGTCACCATGTCCGCGAACGCCCTTCCCGCCGCTGACGAGCGCACCGGTCTGCTCGAAATCCTGGCTCAGCAGCGCACCGCACTGAAGGCGGCCGCCCACGGCCTGACCGACGAGCAGGCCCGCGCCGTACCCAGCGCCAGCGCCCTGAGCGTCGGCGGCCTGGTGAAACACGTCGCGGCCACCGAGAACAACTGGATCGACATGGTGCTGCGGGTCCCGCAGAAGCCGTTCGCGGAAGCCCTCCCCGGGATGATCGACAGTCACACCTTCGGCCCGGCGGAAACCCTGGAAGCCACCCTGGCCGAGTACGCCCGCACTGCCGCCCGCACCGAGCAGGCCATCGCCGGGATCACGGACCTGACCACCCCGGTCCCCGTCCCGAAGGACGTCCCGTGGTACCCCGCCGACCTGGACGCCTGGACGGTCCGCTGGGTCCTGCTGCACCTCATCGAGGAAACCGCCCGCCACGCGGGCCACGCCGACATCATCCGCGAATCCCTCGACGGCGCGACCGCCCTGCCCCTGCAAGCGGCCATGGAGGGCTGGCCGGCCACGGAGTGGATCAAGCCCTGGACTCCCGCTTCCTGACCGGCGGGGCCGTTCTTAGCCGATTTCGGTCGCGGTGGGTTTGGGGTGCCCGTGCTGCCCGGCCGGGCCGGTGATCGGTTGCGGGTTGGGTGGTGATGCTCTTCGGGCTGGTGACTGGTTGTGGGTTGGGCGGTGGTGTCCTTCGGGCAGGTGACCGGCATCCCCGATGTGGGTGACCACACAGGCCGGATCGGTGTCTGGTCGCTTCGTCCCCAGCGTCCCAGGCTCCCCCAGCGTCCCCGGCAGGTTCGGCATCGCGGCCGCGAATGCGGATCTTGTCAGGGCCTCCGTGCCCACGACCAGCACAGCCCCGCCCGGTCGGACCCCGGAACGCCTGCCCGGAACGCCTGCCCGGACCGGACCGGACCGGACCGTGCCCGCCCGGACCGCGCTCGGCTGGCCTGAACGCCTGGACCGACCCCCACTGCCGGCCCGAACGCCGCCCAGCCAGCCTCCGGACACATAAACCACGACCGGCCACTCCCTAAGCGCCAGAACCCCGACTGGCCACCCCGACCGGCCACCCCGACCGGCAGAACCTCGACCAGTAGAACCCCGACCGGCTACCCCGCGAACGGCAGAACCCCGAACGTCCGAAACCCCGAACTCCAGAACCTCGAACGGCAGAACCCCTCCCCGCCGCCCCACCCCACCGCTCCGGCACACCGCCGTCAGAAAAGCGTCGGTTCTTCCGGCAATGCCCCCTCGATCACCAGCATCCGCCGCTTCGTCTCGACCCCGCCGGGTGCGGAGAACCCGCCGGGCTTGTTGCCCGCCGCCAGCACCCGGTGACACGGCACGACGATCGGGAACGGGTTGTGCCCCATCGCCTGCCCGACCGCCTGCGCGGATCCCGGCATACCCAGTTCGTGCGCGATATCCCCGTAAGTACACGTCTTGCCCGGCGGAATCCCGCGGGCCACGTCATAGGCCCGGCGGTGGAAATCCGGCACATCCCGGAAATCCAGCGGCACCGCGCGCAGATCCGTCCGGGCGCCGGAAAGCAGTGCGACGATCCCGTCCACGGTCTCCCGCAGCACGTCCGGCACCGGAGCCTCGGCCGCATCCGGAAAACGTGCGACCAGATGCGCCCGGGTGCGCGCTGCCGAACTGCCCGGCAGCGCGGTGCCGACCACGGCACCGTCTCGCCAGGCGAGCCCGCACGCTCCGATCGGTGTATCGAACACCGTGAATTCGACCGTCATACCGACAGCCTACGAGCCACCTCCGACCGAAACCGGCGGAAATCCGACACCACCCCGTTCGCGGCTTCAGCGAACCGCGCCGCGGATACCGGTCCGCGCGGATCGTCGAACCACGCTCGGAAGAACCCGCTCAGATCCCGCCCGTGGGCCGTCTGCGCTTCCACTTGAACGGGGGCCGCGGCGATCCTCGAATCGGTGTGACCCGGCCGGATAGCCGTTACGCGCAAGGGCGAAAGGCGCATGGAACCCGGGCCTGCGGATAACGGCAAGTGTCCACATCGGACGGTCAGCAGTTCTCGCCGCGCACGGTCTCGTCGACCGGGGCGGTGTCCCGGTTCCCGCGGATCGCCACGCCGGGAAAGCGGCTCAGGACTTGTGTTCCCGCCAGCCGTTGGTCATCGGCAGCCGCCGGTCGCGGCCGAAGGCCTTGAAGGTGATCTTCGTGCCCGGCGGGTACTGCCGCCGCTTGTACTCGGCCCGGTCGACCATCCGCACGACCCGGTCGATGGTCTCCGGGTCGAACCCGGCTTCGAGCAGTTCGTAGTAGCCGCGGTCTCCCTCGACGTAGTCGTCCAGGATGTCGTCGAGCAGCGCGTAGTCCGGCAGCGAGTCGGTGTCCTTCTGGTCCGGGCGCAGTTCCGCCGACGGTGGCTTGGTGATCGAGTTCTCCGGGATCGGCGGCGTCTCGCCGCGCTTGACCGCCTCCGCGTTGCGCCAGCTCGCCAGCTGCCACACGTGCGTCTTGAACAGGTCCTTGATCGGCGCGAACGCGCCCACGGCGTCGCCGTAGATGGTGGAGTAGCCCACGGCCAGCTCGGTCTTGTTGCCGGTCGCCAGCACGAGGTGACCGTCCTGATTGGACAGTGCCATGAGCAGCATGCCGCGTACGCGCGCCTGGATGTTCTCCTCGGCCAGCCCGGTCAGCTTCAGCTGATCCACGTACACCCGCACCATGTCCTCGATCGGCTCGACGCGGTAGTGCGCACCGATCCGCCGGGCAAGGTCTGCGGCGTCGTCCTTCGAGTGTCCCGAAGAGTACTTCGACGGCATCGAAACGCCGTACACGTTGTCTCCGCCCAACGCGTCGGCCGCCAGCGACGCGCACACCGCGGAGTCGATGCCGCCCGAGAAGCCGAACATGACCGTCGTGAAGCCGTTCTTGTGCACGTAGTCGCGCAACCCCACGACGAGCGCCGACCACACCTCGGCCTCGTCCGAAAGGGGTTCACTGATCACCGGGTCGTTCGACGCCGCGTACGCGGGCAGGGGCGCGTCGCTCAGTACCCGGCGGTGTACGCGAAGGCCGTCGAACTCGCCCTCGGACCCTGACGCGCCGGACAGCTCCATGTCGCGTACCAGCAGGTGCTCCACGAACTGTGGCGCTCGCGCGAGCAGCTCACCATCCGCGCCGACCACCAGCGAGTCGCCGTCGAACACGAGGTCGTCCTGGCCGCCGACCTGGTTCGTGTACACGAGCGGGGCGCCCGCCTCCGCGGCACGGCGGGCCACCAGCGGCAGCCGCTGCTCGTCTTTGGACCGTTCGTACGGCGACGCGTTCGGCGCGACCACCAGGCCCACGCCGGCTTTTCCGAGTGCCGAGATGGGGCCGCCGTCCTGCCAGACGTCCTCGCAGATCACCATGCCGATGTCGACGCCGTGCAGCCGCAGGATTTCCAGCTCGGTGCCGGGCTTGAAGTAGCGGTGCTCGTCGAAGACGCCGTAGTTCGGCAAGTGGTGCTTGAACTGCCGCGCGACGACTTCGCCGCCGTACAGCGCTGCCGCCGCGTCGCGCGGACCGACCTCGTCGTGATCGAGGTAGCCGACGTACGTGAGTACGTGACCGCAGCCTGCTTCGTCGAGCCTGCGGGCCAGCTCCGTCACTGAGCGCACAGACGCGTCGGCGAACGTACGGCGCAGCGTGAGGTCTTCGACCGGGTACCCGGTCTGGGACATCTCGGGGAAGACGACGACGTGTGCACCGGCCTCGGCGGCCTTCCGCGTCCATTCGACGGTGAGCGCCGTGTTCCCGTCGAGGTCGCCGACGGTGGTGTTGACCTGGGCCAGTGCGATGCGCAGTTGCGGCATGCCGCCATTCTGGCCCACCCCGCCGGTCGCAGCGAAGCGTATGTGAGCCAGCAAGCTGTGAAGGGTCCCTTCACGGACTCAGCGTCCGTAAAGGGACCCTTCACAGCCTTCGTCACGTCATGGGACGGGGTCAGGACTTCTTGAGCTTCATCATGCTGCGGACGCGTTTGATCGTCTGCTCGAAGTCCGAGTCGAACGGGTTGTCGTGCACCAGATACGTCCACGTCGTGTTGGCCCGCCGCACCCCGGCCTCGGCCAGATCGAGGCCGTCCTCGGTGATCGCGGCCTCCTCGAACGTCTTGGCCGCCCGCGTCGCCGACTCCGGGATGATTTTGTGGAACTCCGGAATCGCCGCGCGGTGGAACTCGTCGAGCGGGGTCTCCCTGGCCAACGCGCGCAGGTGGATGCTCTCCCGCACGTCGGTGAGGTAGGCCAGGTGATCCGACCACAGCTGGTCGAGGTGGAACAGCAGCACCTCACGGCACACCTGCTCGAGCCGCTCGGTGTCGTCCAGCTTCTCCTTCAGCTCGGCGAACTTCTCCGCCTGCGCCTTCTCCAGCTCCTCGGCGGCCAGCCCGGTGCGCAGCACCTTGCCGCGGTGTTCCAGCAGCTCGGCGCGCTGCCGTTCGATCAGCCGGGTGTAGCGCCAGGTGTTGCGGTGGATTTCCAGGTCGACGCCCTCGGCCACGCGCTGGGCGTGGTTGATCTGCCGGTGCGCGGCCGGGTCGGTGATCTCGCCGGTCTCGCTGTCGGAGTCGATGCCCTCGGGCAGGTCCGGTGCGTTGGACAGCACCAGGTCGTCGTTCAGGCTGGCGAAGAAGATCGCGCTGCCCGGGTCGCCCTGCCGCCCGGAGCGGCCACGCAGCTGCCCGTCGAGCCTGCTCGACGGGTACCGCGCGGTGCCGATCACGTGCAGGCCGCCCAGCTCGGCGACCTCCTCGCGGGTTGTGCCGTCGGTGCCGCCGAGGCGGATGTCGGTACCGCGGCCCGCCATCTGGGTGGACACCGTGACCGCGCTCTTCTTGCCCGCTTCGGCGATGATCGCCGCTTCTTCCGCGTCGTTGCGCGCGTTGAGCACGACGCACGGCAGGTCGGCCTTCGCCAGCTTCTCGGCCAGCTCCTCGGACTCGGCCACGTCCTGGGTGCCGACCAGGATCGGCCGCCCGGTCTCGTGCACCGTGCGGATCTCCTCCTCGATCGCGCGCAGCTTCTGCGACGGCGAGGCGAAGATCCGGTCCTGCTGGTCGGTCCGGACGTTCGGCGTGTTCGGCGGGATCACCGCGACCTCGAGCCGGTAGAACTCGCGCAGCTGCTCGGCCACCGCGACCGCGGTCCCGGTCATGCCCGCCACCTCGGGGTAGCGCGCGAGCAGCGCCTGCACCGTGATCGAGTCGAGGATCTCGCCCCGGTCGGTGGCGGTGACCTGCTCCTTCGCTTCGACGGCGGCCTGCAGGCCGTCCGGCCAGCGCTGCAGCTCGGCGACCCGGCCGCGCGCGGCGTTGATGAGCTGGACCTTGCCGTCGCGGACCAGGTAGTCCACGTCGCGGGTGAGCAGCGCGTGCGCGTGCAGTGCGACGTTCACCGCGGCCAGCCGCTCCGAACCGGACTCGCCGTACAGGTCGATGCCGCCGAGCGACTTCTCCACGACCGAGGCGCCCGCGCTGGTCAGCCAGGCGTTGCGGCCGTCGGTGTCGGTCTCGTAGTGCAGGCCGAGCCGCAGCCGCCGGACGACCTTGGCGACCTCCTCGTCGGCGTCGTTGTGGTCGATCGAACCGGCCATCACCAGGGGTACGCGGGCCTCGTCGACCAGCACCGAGTCGGCCTCGTCGACGATCGCCACCTCCGGCGCCGGCTGCACCAGGTCGTCCACCGTGGTCACCAGGCGGTCGCGAAGCACGTCGAAGCCGATCTCGGCGACAGCGCCATAGGTGACCTGCCGGTCGTAGGCGTCCTTGCGCTCGTCCTTCGTGTGCGACGGCTCGACCCAGCCCACAGTGACGCCGAGAAGCGCGTACAGCGGCCCCATCCACTCCGCGTCGCGTCGGGCGAGGTAGTCGTTCACCGTGACGACGTGTACGCGGCGGCCGCGCATCGCGTGCCCGGCGGCGGCGAGCGCACCGGCGAGCGTCTTGCCTTCACCGGTCTCCATCTGCACGACGTGTCCGGTGAGCAGGCCCATCGTCCCGAGCAGCTGTACGTCGAACGCGCGCTCGTCGAGTGCCCGCCTGGCCGCTTCGCGGCCGAGCGCGCAGATCTCCACCAGCTGGTCGTCGGTGTAGGTCGATGCGCCGCCGAGGGTACCGGCCAGCTTCTCCGCGCGCTCGGTCAGCTCGGCGTCGGCCAGCTTCTCCACCTCGGGTTCGAGCTTCTCGACCGCGGGCAGCAGCCCCTCGTAACGGGTCAGCTCGACGCTGCCCGGCCGCTGGATGATCCGGCGAAGCCGCTTGCTCACCCGGCTGATCAGTGCCACCCCTGGTCTCCTCATCTCGCTGTGTCCGCCGCCGGCCCCGCATGCTCAACGTGCCGGTGGTGTGCCGGAGTTCCGCGGCCGGATGGCACGATCAAACCGTGCTCCAGCATCTCCGCGCCAGTTCTCACGCCCACCGAATCGTCGCGCTCGCGGTGTCCGGCCTGCTCGCCGGCACGCTCGCGGCGTGCTCGTCTAACTCCGGCCAGACCGGGCCAGAGCCGTCCGTGGAATCGCACCCCCCGGTCGGGCCGGTCCCCGCCGGGCTGGCGCGCTTCTACGGCCAGAGCCTGACCTGGGCCGCGTGTGCACCCTACGCGACCTCGGATGACGCGCAGTCCGCCTTCCGGGCCAACGGTATTCAGTGCGCCCGGCTCACGGTCCCGCTGGACTATGACAAACCGGACGGCCCGGCCATCACCCTCGGCCTGCTGCGGCATCGGGCGAGCGATCCGGGCGACAGGATCGGCTCGCTCGTGCTGAATCCGGGCGGGCCCGGCGCCTCCGGCATGGTCGCCGCGGCCGGCATGGTCGACCAGGTGGCCAAGAACGACCTGGGCAAACGCTTCGACCTGGTCGGTTTCGACCCGCGGGGGATCGGCGCGAGCGAACCTCAGATCCGCTGTTACACCGATCAGGAGCGCGACGCGGAGCGTGCCGACGACAGTGAGACCGACGGGTCGCCGGCAGGTGTCGTGAAGCAGGAGAAGCAGCAGAAGGACTTCGCCGCGAAGTGCGCACAGCGGACGAAGTACGGCGACGACATGCTTGCGCACGTGGGCACGCGCGACGTCGTCAAGGACATGGACGTGCTTCGCAGCGTCCTTGGGGACGAGAAGCTGACGTACCTCGGCTACTCGTACGGCACGCGCCTCGGGTCGACGTACGCGGAGACTTTCCCGAAGAACGTGCGCGCGCTCGTACTCGACGGCGCGGTGGACCCGGACCAGACGCCTGGCCAAGCGCTGGTCGCACAGGGGCAGGGTTTCGGCACTGCGTTCGGTGAGTTCGCGAAGTGGTGTGCGGCTCGACAGGACTGCGCGCTCGGCCCTGACCCGGCCGCGGCGACGAAGGGGTTTCAGGACCTCACGCGGCGGCTTATCGACTTCCCGGTGCCCGTCGGTGACGGCCGCAAGCTGTCCTACGAAGACGCGACCACGGGTGCCATCCAGTCGCTGTACCAGCAGAATCTGTGGGAGTACCTGAACACCGGGCTGAACGAGCTGAAGCAGCAGCGCGGCGCCACGCTGGAGAAGCTCGCGGACATCTACAACGAGCGTGGTCCCGAGGGCCGCTACGGGACCACTCAGGACGCCTTCACCGCGATCCGCTGCGTCGATGACCCACGCGTCACCGATCCGAAGCAGATCCTCGAATCGCAGGAGAGGTACGTACAGGTCGCGCCGTTCCTCGATGACGGCCGGCAGGCCAGCTCAGCGCGTGACTCGTGCGCTTTCTGGCCGGTGCCGAACACCTCGCAGCCGCACGAGCCGAACGTGCCCGGCCTGCCGAAGACGCTCACCATCTCGACCACGAACGACCCCGCGACGCCGTACCAGGCCGGCGTGAACCTGGCCAAGGCACTGGGTGGCTCGCTGCTCACCTTCGAAGGCACCCAGCACACGGCGTTCCTGCAGGGCAACGACTGTGTGGACAAGGTCGGCATCGCGTACCTGATCGACGGCACCACGCCGAGCGAAGGCACTCGCTGCCAGGGGAGCTGAACGCGGGCGGTTGCCTTATGACTGGCTTACTTCGGCCGTGACGAGTGCGTGGGACGGCAAGCGAGGAATGATCCAGCGGAACGCGACAGCGCCGGCGAGTGCGAGCGAAGCGACCAACAACCAAGGCAGCCAGCGGCCACAGAAAACAGCCCGGTGACGTCTGGCGCGACGACTCCCGCGATGGTGAACGCGTACTGAAACGCCGCGAGGTAGCGGCCTCGCGCGCGTGGTGCCGCAGCATCGGCGAGGGCGTTGGCTCGCCCGCTGGAAACCAGATTGGCCGTCGCAATCAGCAACGTGCACGCGAGGAGGTACGGCGGGCGCGGTGCGGTGGGCAGCAGCATCGTCGCGGCGCAGGCCGCACACCAGACTGCGACGATGACAGCTGCGAGCCGCATCGCCGCGTGACGGGAGAGCCCGACGCGCAGGACCAATGTGCCCAACGAAGCGCCGAGAACGGTCAGCAAGGCGAGGACCGCGCCGGGCAGCCCAATGCTCCCGCCGCCTGCAGCAACTGGGCCACGATCACCGTCGCCCGAGCCCCCACCCGCTCGACGAGGCGCCCCGCGAGGGGCGGAACAAGGAGACCGCTCAGTGTGCCGACAGTGACTGCAGCGCTGGCTGTCGTCAGCGAAAGCCCCACGACTTGGGTGAGGTAGACCAACGTCAGCGGAAGAAACAACCCTGCGCCGAAATTGTCGATGCCGAGCGCTATCAGCAGCGCCGACTAGCTCTTGTTCACCCTAGGGAACCTGCTGTGTCAGCAGGACTTCGAACATCACCGGGCTGTCCTGGATCGTCTCGGGAGGCACTTGCAGCCACAGCCGTGCGAAGCGGTGTGGCTGCGCGACCGTGACCCACACCTTCACGTTCACGTCGGTATGGATCTGCGGCACCAATCGCGCGGCGACAGCTTGCGGCAAGGTCCCGCCGACGCGGTAGCCATCGACGCCCTGGACCGTCTCGCGGATCTCCGTCGTCGGGTTGCGAAGGGCGCTCAGCAGAGCGACGAAGCCACCGTCCGGATCGACGAACCGGTGCACGGTGAAGGTCGTCGGACCGTGCTGCGTCTGGCCCTTCGCGTCCTTCGTGGACGCTGCATCGCCGTCGACGGTGAAGGAGAAGTCCCGTTTGCCGCTGCTGTTCGCGAGTTCCGCAGTGCCGGTCGCGTGTCCGCCGTTCTCGACGCTCGCTTCTCCGTCGAGCTTGCTCAGCGGCAGCGCGCGCAGTACGCCGTTCACACGGACAGAGAAATGCAGGCTTCGCACCGCGGCAAAGGTCGTTGTGGCAGAACTCAGCAACTCGCTGCCGCGGGGGAGTGGGGATGACGCTGCGCAACCGCCGACCAGACCGACAAGCAGCAGCGCCGGCAGGAGGCGTCGGCTGAGCATGCCCGGGAGCGTACTCGGCTGGCCGGATTCTTTCGGATAGTGGCCTCCAGGCCACTTCCGGCGGTCGCCGCAGTGCCGAAGACTCACCAACCGTGACCGTCGAGACCCGTCCCGCCCCTCGTCTCCACCGCGCATGGCTCGTCGCCGCGGCTGCGTTCGTCGCGCTGCTCGCCGCTGCCGGCTTCCGTGCCGCGCCCAGCGTTCTGATCGACCCACTGCACGAAGAGTTCGGATGGTCCCGCGCGACCATCGGTGCCGCTGTTTCGGTCAACCTGGTGCTGTACGGCCTCTTCGCGCCCTTCGCAGCAGCGCTAATGGAGAAGTTCGGTATCCGCCGGGTGTCTGCGACAGCACTGTTCGTCGTCGCCCTAGGAGCCGGCGGCACAGTCTTCATGAGTTCCAGCTGGCAGCTGATCCTCTGCTGGGGCGTACTCGTCGGTGTCGGCACCGGGTCGATGGCGATGAGCTTCGCAGCCACAGTGACCACTCGCTGGTTCGTACGTCACCGCGGTGCCGTTACGGGCGTCCTTACGGCCGCAGGCTCTACAGGACAGCTGGTCTTTCTCCCTGTGGTCGCGACGCTCGCTACGCACGACGGCTGGCGTACTGCGTCGCTCGTCATCGCTATTTCCGCACTCGCTGTGGTCCCCGTCGTGCTCCTGGCGGTGCGTGACCACCCCGCCGACATCGGCACTGTCGCGTACGGCGCTCCTGAGGGCACTGCGGTCGTTCGCCCTGCTCCGAAGACTGGCTCCGCCCTGCGTGCTCTGACAGTGCTGTGGCAAGCCGCGCGTACGCGGTCGTTCTGGCTCCTCGCAGTCGGCTTCGCGATCTGTGGCGCGACGACGAACGGTCTCGTCGGTACCCACTTCGTACCGGCCGCACACGACCACGGCATGCCGCAGACCACAGCCGCGAGCCTGCTCGCGCTGGTCGGGATCTTCGACGTGGTTGGGACCGTCGCGTCCGGTTGGCTGACCGACCGTGTCGATCCTCGCATCCTGCTCGGCGTCTACTACGCGTTGAGGGGACTTTCTCTCGCCCTATTGCCCCAGCTGTTCACAAATTCGGTTCAGCCGAGTATGTGGGCGTTTATCCTGTTTTACGGTCTCGACTGGGTCGCCACCGTGCCGCCGACCGTCGCACTGTGCCTGCGCGCTTTCGGCGAAGCCGGTCCGATCGCCTTCGGCTGGGTGTTCGCCTGCCATCAGCTGGGGGCCGCCTTCGCCGCGTCGGCGGCCGGCGTTGTCCGAGATCAGCTCGGTGACTACACACTCGCCTGGTACGTCGCCGCGGGCCTGGCCGTGATCGCTTCGATCGCGTCGGTGGCCATCACCCGATCAGGGAACACCCAGCCCGCCACAGTGCCGTGACCGGCCGCACGTTCGGTGGGCACCGTCTCGGCGACCCGTGAAACATCCCGTTAACACGTCCTCGTTAGGGTGCGGCCATGGATCGCCAGCAGGAATTCGTGCTCCGCACTCTGGAAGAGCGCGACATCCGTTTCGTTCGCCTGTGGTTCACCGACGTGCTGGGGTTCCTCAAGTCGGTCGCGGTCGCGCCCGCCGAACTGGAGGGTGCCTTCAGCGAAGGCATCGGCTTCGACGGTTCGGCCATCGAGGGCTTCGCACGGGTGTACGAGTCCGACATGGTCGCGAAGCCGGACCCGTCCACCTTCCAGGTGCTCCCATGGGAGACGCCGGACGGAGGTCCGTACTCGGCGCGCATGTTCTGCGACATCGCGATGCCCGACGGCTCGCCGTCCTGGGCCGACCCGCGCCACGTACTGCGCCGACAGCTGTCGAAGGCCGGCGAAGCGGGCTTCACCTGCTACGTGCACCCCGAGATCGAGTTCTTCCTCCTCTCCAGCCTCCCCGACGACGGGACCGAGCCCGAGCCTGCCGACAACGGCGGCTACTTCGACCAGGCCAGTCACGCCACCGCGACGCACTTCCGGCGGCACGCCATCGAGACCCTCGAAGCGATGGGCATCTCGGTCGAGTTCAGCCATCACGAAGGGGCTCCGGGGCAGCAGGAGATCGACCTTCGCTACGCCGACGCGCTCACCATGGCCGACAACGTGATGACGTTCCGCTACGTCGTCAAGGAGGTCGCGCTGACCCAGGGCGTACGCGCGACGTTCATGCCCAAGCCCTTCACCCACCAACCCGGGTCGGGCATGCACACCCACGTCAGCCTGTTCGAAGGTGACCGCAACGCGTTCTACGACGCGGAAGACCCGCACGAGCTGTCCGAGACCGGCAAAGCGTTCGTCGCCGGGGTGCTGCAGCACGCCAAGGAGATCTCCGCGGTCACCAACCAGTGGGTGAACTCCTACAAGCGGCTGATCAGCGGCAGCGAGGCACCGACCACGGTGTCCTGGGGCCGCGCGAACCGGTCCGCGCTGGTCCGGGTGCCGATGTACTCACCCGGAAAGGCGTCCTCCCGCCGGGTGGAGATCCGTACCCTCGACTCCGCGTGCAACCCGTACCTGGCGTACTCGGTCATCCTCGCGGCCGGCCTGAAGGGCATCGAGAAGGGCTACGAGCTGCCGCCACCTGCCGAGGACAACATCTGGCAGCTGTCGGACTCCGAGCGCCGCGCAGCGGGGTACGCCCAGCTGCCGCAGAACCTCGGCGAAGCGCTGGCAGAGATGGAGCGGTCGGAGCTGTTGCCGGAAGCGCTCGGTGAGCACGTGTACGACTTCTTCTTGCGCAACAAGCGCGTGGAGTGGGACAACTACCGAAGCGCGGTCACTCCCTACGAGCTCCGCACGCTGTTGCCCATGCTCTGACCCCTCCAACCGGGAGGCGCCATCCATGCCCAGCTTCCGCACGGTCCTGACCACTGCGTTCGCCGCAACTCTGGCCGTGGGGCTGGCGCCTGGTGTGGCCACTGCCGACTCCTTCGATCTCGACAGTGCCGACATTCCGGTGTTACAGGCTCGTATGGCGTCCGGCCGGCTCACCGCAGTCGCCCTCACCACCGCGTACCTGTCTCGAATCCGCGCGATTGACCCACAGGTCAATGCAGTGCTCGCGGTCAACCCGCGCGCGCTCGCGCAAGCCGCAGCCAGCGACGTACGGCGCGACGCCGGCCGCGTCCGTGGCCCACTCGACGGCATCCCCGTGCTCGTGAAGGACAACGTCGACACCCGTGACCAGCAGACGACCGCAGGTTCCCGCGCGCTCCGCAGCCGTCCCGCGGAAGACGCCACGCTGATCACCCGGCTGCGAAACGCCGGCGCGGTGATCCTCGGCAAAGCGAACCTCTCGGAATGGGCGAACTTCCGCGCGAAGAAGCCGACGTCCGGCTGGTCCGGTGTCGGCGGCCAGACCCACAACCCATACGTCCTGGACCACAACCCGTGCGGGTCGTCCGCCGGTTCCGCCGCGGGCGTCGCTGCGTCGCTGTCACAGGTCGCGATCGGCAGCGAGACCGACGGCTCGATTGTGTGCACGGCCGGCATGACCGGGACGGTCGGGCACAAACCAAGCCTCGGCCTGGTCAGCCGTACCGGCGTCGTGCCCATCTCCGCGGAACAGGACACCGCAGGCCCGATCGCGCGCAACGTCGTCGACGCCGCGCTGACCCTGTCGGTACTGCAGGGCCGCGACCCGTCGGACCCCGCCACCGCGCGCTACCCCGACGACCAGCCCACGGACTACGCCGCGCTGCTGCACCCCGGCGCCCTTCGCGGGGCTCGCGTCGGGCTGTGGCGCCTGCCTGTCCTCGGTCCCGACACCGACGCCGTGGTCACCCACGTGAAGGAATCTCTGCAGCGAGCCGGCGCCACCGTCGTCGAGGTCACGCCGCCGTACCAGGACCGCCTGGCCGAACTCGAGTTCCCGGCCCTGCTCACGGAGTTCCACCGCGACATCGATGCCTACCTCGCGACCCGCCCGACCGGCCCGCGCACCCTCGCGGACCTCATCGCGTACAACCGCCGTGACCCGCGCGAACGCACCTGCTTCGCCGGTCAGGAACTTTTCGAACAAGCGCTGGTCGCGCCCGGCCCGCGTGACCCCGGCTACCTGATCAACCGAGCAGAACTGTCGGACCTGGCCCGCCGCTCCCTCGACGAAACCCTGGCGAAGCACCACCTGGACGCCATCGCCTCTCCCACGAACCCACCCGCCTGGCGGACCGACTGCACCACCGGAGACGACGACGTGATCCCGTCGTCCACCCCGGCCGCAGTCGCCGGATACCCGGACGTGACAGTGCCCGCCGGCGCAGTCGGCCCGCTTCCGGTAGGCATCTCGTTCATGGGGAAGCAGTGGACGGACGCCCGCCTGCTCGCGCTGGCCGCGGACTACACGCGCGTCGCTCCGGCTCGCTTCCCACCTCGATTCCTGCCCACACTCCCCGGCACCGTGGCCGGGTAGCCGAGCCGCTGGCCTTGCCCCGCTCGCCGCACAGCCTCTGACCAGCTTCGATCCCGTTAAGTGACCCCCCTGTTTTCGGGCAGTTGCAGGGCATGTAATCTTCTCTTCGTCGCCAGGAACACCGGGCCGGCGGGGCCGAAAGCCTCCCGGGCCAGGCGCCAGGGCCGAGCGGTTGACACCGCGAAACGGACCAGGTAAAGTTCAGCGTCGGCCCACGAGCGGCCGTCGAATCCCTACGACTAACCTCGCAGGTATCGGCATGCTCGACCAATAGCTTGAAACAACGCTGATGATCGGCTCGCTTGCGGGTTGGTTGTGGGTGTGTTGCTTGAGAACTCAACAGTGTGCTAGTGAACTAAGCCAGTAGAGCTTTGTATTTTGAAACCCCTCGTCGGGGTTTCCTTTGAGATTGTATTTTGTAGTCTGGATTGACTCATTCATTGTTGGAGAGTTTGATCCTGGCTCAGGACGAACGCTGGCGGCGTGCTTAACACATGCAAGTCGAACGCTGAAGCATCTTCGGGTGTGGATGAGTGGCGAACGG